>USLE01000009.1 GCA_900555465.1 uncultured Butyricicoccus sp. | reverse complement strand
CATACGCTTCGGACAGCTGGATCTTCCCCGGATCGGCCATGCCGGTCATGACAGGCTGCGCCACCGCGCCATCTGCCATAGCGATCATCTGCACGCCGTCAGGCAGGTACACGCTGGAGTAAACGCGGACGCCGTGGAAAGTGCTGAATTCGCGTCCCGCGGTATCCACATTGGCATTGTGGGCTGTGGTATCCATGAAATTGCGCATAGCGCCATAGGTAGCGGTGTCCAGAATTACCGCGATCATGTCGCGATCCACGCCGTCCACATAAGCGTTCTTGGTGGTCTCGATCTTCTGGATCAGTTCCTCCACCTTTTCGTTGATGGCGGTGGCCGTCAGGGTCGCAGACGTGCCCTCGTCCTTGGCGCACTGGAAGAACGCCCGCTCCAGCTCACGCTCCATGCTCTTGCCGTGGGAGGTGATGCGGCGGTTGATGACGTTGTCAACGCCGTACAGCTTGACGTCCTTTTCCTCGATCTCCTCCAGCAGTTCCTTGTCCTGGTCGATAGCCACCGAAACGGGCTTGACCTTGACCTGATCGGCCTTTGCAGCGGCTCGCGCGGTGCCATACGCCTTGCTGGCGGCGTTGGCGAAGCGCTTCGCCTCTACAGTGCCGGTCGTCGGGTCGCCGGAAAGGTCGCGGTTCTTGAGGATACCGGAAATGGTCGTTTTCTGGAGGTTTTCAATTACCGGGCCGTATTTCTCGGCCAGTTTATCCTTGCCGGACGGGTCCATCAGGATGGACAGAGAATCAATTCTTGCCATGTTTCAGTCTCCTTTTTAGAAAAATGTCGGCATTTTCGGGGGCTCTCCACCCTCGACGTTCTGAAAGCCGCCCATATTGACGGGCGGGTGGGCGCTCTTAAATACGCCCTCCTTGTCGTGGGTCAGGGACGCGAACAGTTCCGCGTCGCCCTTCCCTGTGTTGGCAGGGTCAACGATGGCCTTGGAGAACGCATCCAGCACACCTTTTTCGGCATATTCGCTGGAAAACTCCTTATCGCCCTTGGCCGCATTGAAGCGTTCCAGAATCTTGGCGCGCTCTGCCGCGTCCTTTTCCTCCTGCTTGCGCTGCTCCTCGGCCTGCTTGTACTTGTCAAGCTCGGCCTGAAGGGCGGCAGTGTCGCCTTTATTGGCTTCCAGCGTGGCAATGGTCTCCTTGGCTTCCGCAAGCTGGCTCTTCATGGTGTCGACATCCTTTTGCAGCTTGCCCTTGGCGTTCTCAACGTCTTTGCCGTTCATGGCAAAAACCTTGTTTGCCTGTTCCTCAGTCAACCCGATTTCCAACAGTTCTTCCTTTTTCATATTGTCTCCTTTCGCGGTTAGGCTTTTTAGGTCGTCGCCATGACCACCGCTCCACACTTTTAGGTTTGTGGATAACCGGTTTGTATAAAAACCGCAAGCGCGGGTTTTATCGTTACTTTGTATAGCTCTCTACGATCATCTTGTCTGTCCGCTGCCGCAGCCCGGCCTTATGGGCTACCTCTGCATACTTGGCGCGCAGATCCCGGACGTTGGCTTGCGCTTCTCGGCGGAGCACATCATCCCCGGACGCTTTTGCGAGGTTCGCAATGTCCTTTTGCTGCCGCACCTTGGTTTCCAGCGTCCGCATAAGCTGGCTGGCCTGATAGGTGGTGTAGTGCTTGCCGTCGATCTCGCAGCCCTCGTGATTGGCTTTCCGCCACTGCCGCAGCTGGGCATCCGTGTACCGCCGGGGCGATACGCCCAGAATGATATAGTTTGGGAAGTGATGGCAGTTCCATTGGCCGATCGGCCGCTGGAAGGGCGCGAACTGATTGCCGCCTACGTCCTGGAAGCCCTGTCCGCTCTGCATCTTCTGATACTCTGCGAGGGTGTACTGCCGCCCCTGCGCCGGTTCATGGTCCAGCGCAGAATACGGGTGCGCAGACAGCTCCACGCCGTCAGCGCCGATCTGCTCCCCGATCTGCCGCTGCGCCTCCTGGGCGATCTGCTTTGTGCCGTCCAGAATGTTCATGCGGATCGCGGTATCAAGCCGCCGGGTCACGCCACTCTCATAGGTCACCCGCAGGCCGTCCCCGCCCAGCTTCCGCATACTGGAGCGGATAGCCGAGTTGTAATCCGTCACACCGCGGGAAACGGCGTCGATCGCCTCAGAAACAACTTCCCGATAGGCTGCATCAATGTTCGTCGTGTTGGAGTAGTTCAGGAAGCTTCCCGCTGTCTGCGCTGCAAGGGATTGTATGTACTGCCGAAGGGCGTAGTTATATTCCGGCGGCACAATGCGTCTCCCGCGCTCTACCGCCAGAAAATCCGCACTGGAATATTCCTCCTTTGCGGCCTGCTCCAACAGCTGCTGCACGTCCTGCACGCTCATATCGAGCGCCTTTGCAAGTTCCTCCTTGATCTTGCGGACATGCGCGCCGTACACCCGCATCTGCGCCAGCCGGTTGATGCTGGAGGGGTTCAGCTTCCCGATGGCCTTGATCTGCGCCCCGACCTTTTGCAGATAGTCCGTGTTCACCTGGTCGATGCGCCCGCGGATGATTTCGTAAGCATCCTCTATCTGCTTGTCGGTCAGCATGGGTTACTCCTCCAGGTCAAACAGCCGCCTGCCGTTGTCCTGCAACACCTGATACAGGCCGCGTGCGAACATGTCAACGACATCTTCCTCGTTTTCAATTTCAAGCCCTGCATGATTCCGAATGCCGTGAAGGATTTCGTGCAGCAGCGTGATGCACTTCATCTGGTGCCCTTCGCACAGATCAGAAAGCCGGATCGTGCTTTCGCGGTAGTCGATCTGCCCATACAGCAGGCTTTCGCCGTCATTCAGAGACGGCTGGTTGTCAAACACTTTGTACTCTACGCCGCCAATGCGGACGGAATCAGGGATTTTCATAGATTGCCTCCTCCCGGCTCTAAGTCCTCCGGCTGCAACAGTGTCGCCGCCGTTCTTGCTTTCTGCGCCTGTACCGCGTCGATCTCCGCCTGTGCGTCCTCCATGCTCTGGCCGGTCACCCAGCTGTTAAGGCGGGCGCCGGAAATCAGGCCGCGGCTCTCCAGCTCAGAAAGCTGGTCAAAGGTCTCGCTGCTGCTCTCCACAAGGGACATGTCCCAGTCAAAGGTGATCTTGTAGTCCCCCGACGCCCCTGCCGGGGTCAGGCCGAAGAACTCGGCATACATGTCGATGGAATACGCCAGATCCTCAAAGCAGGATTGGATGTTCTTGCGGATGTCGGACACCAGGCAGAAGGTGTCGTGATTGGCGCTCTTGATCTCGGTTGCCGTGGCGCCAAAGCTGGCAGGTTCGGTCAGGACGCCCTTGGACGTGCCCACTTCTTTCTCCAGCTGAGCGCACAGGGCATTGTACCGGGCATAATAGGAGCTGTCCCGGATTGCCGGGTCAAATATCTCCCAAAAACTCTTGCCTTCATTCAGCGCGCCGCCGATGTGGAACTTCTTAAACAGTCCGCTATCTGGCAGTTTCCCGTCTTTCCCGAACAGAAGTTCGTCCGCACCCACGAAAGCGCGTTTCAGTCCGTACTCACTCTCGATCTGCGCCATACACTCATGCAGCTGCCGGATGGTATCCCCGGAGCCGTATGTAATGGGAACGCCATAGAAGTCATCTTCGCGGCGGCTGTCCTTGGGGCATTTGAGAAAGCCCACCGGCACGCGGTCGACATTCCCGATCGTGATCTCCGGCGTGATGCCGGCCCACTCCGGCGTGATGTCGAACGACACCGGGCCGCCTGATGTGTTGATGATACGGTTTTTGATCGAGAGCGTGCCGCCGTCCAGCGTATAGTCGATGATGCGCTGATAGTAGTTGTTATTGACCTGCTTGATCTCCGCAACAACCGATAACGACGTGATCTCGCCCGCCCCGTTTACTTCATTCACCGCGCACCGGGTCTGATCGAGGGCGGCAACATAGATGCGGTCGCCGATCACATAGGGCACGAGGAACTTGCCGCCCTTGCCCAGCGCCTGTGTCAGCGTCTGCTTGATGTTGTCCCATACCGGCGTCAGCACGTCGGAAATCAGGGCGCTGCGTCGGCTCTCCCCGTCGTTTGCGTCCGTGACCGTCATATTGCAGTCGTTCACCGACTTGTTGGCGAGAGAACCAGCGAAGATGGCGTCGAAGTTGATACTCCGCGTGTCCTCATACTGCCGTTTGTATTTGTCGCTTTCCATCATCTCCCGCTGGGTGCGCTGCCCAACGATCTTTCCGAAAAGCGTTCTGATCCACTGGATCAACTGCTGAAACATAGTTCACCGCCTATTCTTTCTTTGAGTCTATGTAGGCGTCAATTATGCGGAAAAACATATACAGCCCGCATAAAACAAAATATCCCGCGGGCATTCCGGCTTTTACGCCGAGCCACGCAAATAATGCTGTACTTATCATGGCTTTATCTCCCTCAAAATCTGCCTGATAAACGCCGACCAGCTGTATTCCCATGCGTCCAGCGTGTCAATATCGCTTGTGCCGTTGTCCAGCCGCACATCGTCCAATGCTTTGGAGTCCCATACCGCGTCGCACAGGGCTTTCACCAGACTGTCGCACTCTCCTTCCACATACTTGAAGCGATCTGTGGAAAGAAGGAGGTCAGCGGTGCGGATGCGGTCGATGATCTGCCCTTTCACGGAATTGACCACGCTATACTTGGTCTGCTGGTACATGGAATTGATGATGGCCTGCTCGGCACTGTCCGCATACACATAATCCACAGGTCCATAGTCCTGTTCTACGCTCTCGGCGAAGCGAACAAACTTGCTCATCATCTGCTCTACGCTCACACCCTTGGCCGGAATGCGGAGGGATCGCAGCGCCACAGGCGCCCACTCTGCCGTGATTCCCGTCGCCACAAAAGAAAACGCGGATTTATTGCCGCCGAAGTCCACGCCAATGGTAATATAGTCGAAGTCCGGCAGCTCGTCTCTGCTGATGGCATATCGGACAGGCTTGTCCGCAAACAGCGGATAGATCAGGCCCTCGGCCACGCACCGCTCTCCGAGAATATCCCGGCGATACCAGACGCTTTGCGGATCGTACTGGCTCTTAATCTCCTCCCGGCGGCGTTCAGGGATCGACAGGTTATCTTCAATCGTGAAGTGCTGGTATTGATAACCGCCCACATAACCATCCAGATACTTGTCAATGTAATCCGTATAGATCGGATGATTCGGGCCACATGGGTTCAGGTCCCAAAGCACCAGCGGATCCAGTGCCGCCGCCTGTCGGCCAAAAGCGACCTTGATGAACGACGTGCGGCTGTCCTCGCTGTCGTAGTGCTCGTTGATCTCGGTTGCGATCCACAGGCCGTAGGAGTTGCCCAGGATACGCTTGTAGCTGTCCGCCTTGCCGCCGCCTGCGAATACGACGACCTTTTCGCCGGTCTGCGTACGGATAAACAGTGCTTCATTGTCCCTGTACTTGCCCCACTTGCAGCGGCCGCGGAACAGGTTTTCCAGTCCGAAACCGTTGCACACGCCGATGTTCAGCTTTGCGTTGCCGATGGTAGAACCGCTGGCAAGGTGGATCTTGTCCCGGCACTTCTCCAGATACATAGCTGCAATGATGCAGTGGTCAATGGTCTTGCCGGAGCGGATCGCGCCCTCGGCCACGTTCATTTTGTTATGCAGGGCGTTGTTGATGTAGATTTTGTGCTTCTCGCTAAAATCCGCCCAAGGTATCGTTGCTCGTACTCTCATAGTTTCAATTTATCAGCCAAGGGCGAAAGGTCCTCGACGTCTGCCTGTTCATTATCCTGCTTTTCAAACATGCCCAGATGCTTGCCCAGCAGCTCCAGGGCGCGCAGCTTGTTGGAATACTTGAGATCGCTGTCCGCCCCATCCGAGGCGGTCTTGTCTGTAATCTCCTTTAGTTTTTTCAGCACATAGTCCTGCGTTATTCCGGTGCGTTTCTGCCGTTCCGCAAGGGACTTTTGGATTGCCTGCGAAACACAAGTTTTCCCAAGCAGCTCCGGGCCGATCCGATCGGCAGTCTTTTCGCTGTATCCCGCCCGCTTCGCAGCGGCCGTCGCGTTCAGGTCGATGAGGTACTCATCAACGAATCGCTTCTGTTTTTCGGTGATGGTACTCACCGTCCTTTCTGTTCCGACAATATGGGTATGAAAAAGCAGCTCCGTTTCCGAAGCTGCTGCAATACTACAAATCTTTTAATCTGCGGAGCGGAACTCTAAACCTATCTACAATTTCATACAAAGGTTCTGATCCGTTTAACAAATCCTGATATGATGCAAATTCATCATACAAGTCAAGGCCTGATAGGATGTCTCGCGCTGTTTTTGCACCAATTGCTCGAGTATACCCACCAAATGGAACCGTATATTTTTTAACATTCTTTGTTCCAAGGAATCCTTTTATTTCCCTCGTAAAATGCAACTTTCCAGATCCGATTTCACACTTTACTCCCAATCCTTCTAATGCAACACAGAATTCTTTGGCTGTCGGTGACACATGATATGAATGATCTTTTTTCTTAGTATTTTTGTGTCGCAACCAATACGAAATCGTCTGTATTTCCGGATCTGGTTTTTTCTTAAACTTTTTAAAGATACCTCGAAAATCTAAATCTTCAGCTAAATTATTTGCTGCAACTGCAACAACCAGCTTTTCATGCTCATGCACGGGAGCCGATGGCAAATAACCATAAAGAGTCAACTGATAAAGTAATAGCAACAGTGCAGTTCGTTTATTTCCATCTACAAACGCATGATCCTTTACAAGACCAAAAAACAATGTAGCGCAAATATCTATCGGATTATCATACTTTACGCGTCCAGCAAAGGTAACATTCTGCCTACATAGTGCAGACTCAAGCAGATTGATGTCTCTTAACCCAACTAGCATTTTCTCGACTTGTTCTCCACTACTTTCATCCGTAAAAAAATCAGCTAAGATAAAGTACGCTCTAAATGCATCTGAAACATTAATTAGCGGATGGTTTAATTCCGGAATATCAGGATTCTCTTTTGTTAATCGATTATATTCTTCACGCATTTCAGGCGGAAGATACTTCATGGTATCATCTTCTTTTACAAATTTTGATACCATTTTACAAGATAATTCCATATAAGTCAAACCTCTACAACCCAAAGGTTACCATTATTAATCATTATTTATCTTATATACCCTGAAGCTTTCCGCATCAACATACTCTTTTTATGTACCACTTATAAATATTATACTGATTCTAACCGGAACTAACAGGGCCTATTGTCCAAGATCTCCTGCACCTGTTCCAGCGCACGGACATGCAGTCTGCGCACCCACCGCCATGAATACCGCATCTGCACAGCGACCTCCTCCCACGTCTTGTCGTTGACGTAATACTCGGTCAGCAGCGTCGCCAGCGTGTTGTCCTCGACCTGCCCGATCACCTGCAAAATCTCCGCGCGCACCTGCTCCAGCTTCTCGATCTGCCGGTCGGCCGCAAGGCTCACCTCTGCGTAAGCCGCAAGCCGGTCCTCCGGCTCCCCGCCGGAAACGCGCTCGCCCATACCCGCCGTGCGGGAAACCGCGCGCGCATAAGCCCGCTGCTTGCTATCCTGCAGCGCGTCCAGCCGCAGGCGCAGCCTGCGCGCACGCCCCAGCCATTCCTTTGCCGTCACTGCCATACCTCCATTTCAAATACCGCTCGATTTCAGGCGAATAGTCAGCCATGTAGGATCTCCTCCGCTGGCTGCTTGAGCCATTCCATCCAGCAATCTTTGCACTCGCCCACATATCCGCAGGTAATATGGTTTTTCCCTGCGGGGCATCCGAATTTCGGCCAAATACGCTCTGCAAGCTCCTCGTCGGTCATTTGCCGGATGCGGTCGCCGTTGGTAATGGTCTCTGGTTCCGGGCCTGTACAGTCGTCGAGTTCCATATAGTCCGGATTACAATGCACGCAGACTGTTTTTCCGCAATCTACACAATATACTCCGTTGTGATATCCAGCTTCCCAAGCCCATTCATCGACATTGCCGTTTTCATCTTTCTGCCAGTTGTGTTTCATGTGTCCTCCTCTCCCACCGGCGGGCGCTTCCTATCATCGATTTCGAATTTGATTTTCATCTGTGCCGGGTACAAATCGACTTCTGGCCGGCGTTTCCCTGTCCATCTTATCCCGCCAGCCTGTCCTACACATTTCCACCCGGCGGCTTTTAGGCTCGCTCCATTCTCCGTGTCAAGTATGTAGGTGATCAGTTTGTGGTAGCCCATCGCCCGTGCCGCCCGCCAAGCTGCTGCATAGAGCATAGAGCAAGCATTGTGCGTGCCATCAGTACAGAGCCGATTTACTTCCAGTGTCCACCCGTCATCAAGATACCGGCTCACCGGACGTCCAACGATAGCCACACCCACAATTTTCTCTCCATCAGTGCAGCCGATGGAGAATTTATGCCCTGTAACCGGCTTGTGGTGCCGGTGGTGCTGCTCCACAAAGGTGTTAGCCTCCTTCAGGGTCATCGGACACACTTCAAGCATCATTTTCCCCCTCCTGCATGCGCTCGATGACGATTTTCACACCGCCACCACCTTTTCAAGCTCCTCCATCGTGCGAATCTCGGCTCCGCACCACTCCGGCAGGGCAGTTTCTTCCCGGCTTTCACCTCCGGGCTGTCTGCCGGCGCGTGGGGCGGCTCCGGCCACACAATAGGGCGGCCGTCCCGTCTGGCGATCAGGAAAAACCGCTTGCGGGTGGTTGGCGCGCCATAGTCCGCCGCCACCAGCTCCCGCCACTCTACGACGTACCCCAGCGCTTTTAGCTGTTCGATAAAGCGGCGGAATGTCTGCCCCGCCTTGGACTTGATCGGGCGGCCGCGGCGCACCGGCCCCCATGTCTGAAACTCCTCGACATTCTCCAGCATGATCACGCGCGGCGCCACGGTACCCGCCCAGCGCAGCACGATCAGCGCCTTGCCGCCCTCATGCTCCGTCACGATGCGGCAGTATTCCAGCTCCTGCACGGTCTTGCCGAGGCCGAACCGTTCGAACAGGCCGCGCCGCCCTCCGGCCACCGCCCATTTCACTGCATCGCGCTGGTGCGGCTTGAGCGCCGGATTTATGTCACTGTCCGAGATGGCAAAGCCGGTTCCCGGGGCGGTCACGATCTTGCTGCGCAGGAAATCCATGTAGGTCATGCGCTTTCACCCCATTTCATGTGTTATCCTCCTCCCCATTATCCTTCTGCGCGCCTTTACGCGCCTGATGTTCCCGTACCCGGCGCAGCCACTCATCATCCATGCTGCCCGGATGCAGGTATCCATCGTCCGGCTGTTGGCGTGGCGGCTCCTTGCCCTGCGTGGCCTCGAGATCAGCTGCTGTCAGCACCCCGTCCCGCTCATATCCCTGCAGGATGGTCCGCAGATAGGCGGCAGGCTTGCGCGGATGTTTATTGCCGGTCTGGCGGGCAGCCTCCATAATGACCGCTTCTTGCATACCATCCTGCATCAGCCGGGCAATGTCCAGCCGGAAATTATCATCAATTTCAGTTCCAATCAGCCGCTCCAGATCAGCAGCCAGCGCCCCGGCGCGTTCTCTGCTCTGCTGTTCTCTACTGTACTCTTCTCTACTGTTCTGTTCTCTTCTGTTCTGTTCTCTTCTCTGTGTACTTTCTTGGCCGGAAATACCAGTTTCTTGTCCAGATATGTTATTTTCTCGCCAAGAAATAAAAGATTGCAGCACAAAACTTTTGCCACTCGGATTCTTTTCCCGCATTTCCTCTTCGGTCAGAAGCCAAATGTCAAAATTGATTTGGACGGCAGTACGCCCCAATGTGGCAGTAAAGTAATCCGTCTGCATTCTTTTCGACGTAATAAATCCACGCCTGTAAAGGTCGCTGCTGAATAGCCCACACGCCACCAAGCGGTCTACTACGTTCGCCAATGTCTCTACTGTCGGAGCATGACGCCCGGCTGTCATTTCGGATAGCAGCCACAGCGTATCATCGCGCCCCGATTCTGAATAATTGATGTAATACCCCTTGTCCCCGTATGCAATATCAAGTAAGCACTCGTAAACATAGGGGCCAAGCACGCCAAATTCTTGGCGCATCGCACGGAATTTCGGATCGCGGAACAGTCCAATATCCCGTATCCAAAATTCAAGCCCTTTCTTACGATTCCTGCCCACCGCATCACCTCCAGCCGGGCAAGGCTGGGGCGGTCTGCACCGCCCCGCGCCGGGTTGTCTTACGCCAGAATGATAACGTCGTCCTTATATTCGTCCGGCAGCTCCATGGTGAAGAAGTCGCGGATACGTCCGATCGCTTCGTTCTTCCATGCGTCCGCATCTGCCGCAAACAGTGCCGCCATAATCGCATCGCCGTCTCGACGAACACGGAATACAAACGGACTGGCCGGCTGCTCCACTTCGGCGAACGTGCGGAACGGTGCCAGTTTCACCGGGTTCGGCACCTTGACCTCTTGAACGAGCGAAATGCCATTTCTCGCAGTTACCTTCTGGGTCATGCCGTCATCGGCCAGTGTTACACCCTGATCTGCCGTCACCGTGCCAATCAAACGGATCAGCATGTCCCGGTTTTCATCCTGCACAAAATGCGTCTGCATATTGATGATAAACGTCTCTACGTCCATCCAGCGGCCAAACGGGAACGTCGGTGCAGACAGTTTCGCCTCGAGCAGACACTCGCGCGCCTTGTCGCTATTCAGCTCGCGGTACAGATTGACGCGGTCGAAATCGGCCACATGGAGCACAAACCGGCGGTTGATGCTTTCCTCATCTTCTGCGCTCTCATCTGCACCGCTTGTGATGTAGTCAATAATCGCCGTCAGGGTATGTACCGGAAGGGTTACCGCGGTCAATTCCTGCGGAATGCGGATCAACTGACCCGTGGCGTATTGACTGCCGTTGATCTCCGATACCGCAACCGAGCCGATTTTGACGATGCATTCCAGTGCTTCCTTAATCATAGTTAGCTCCTCCTCATGCCTGCTTTGCGTCCGCAAGGCGGATCATCTTGGGTTCTTCCTGCTCGCCGCCGGCGAAATTGCGCTGACCCGGCAACTGCGGTGTGTACTCCATCACAACCGGTTCATCCTGCGTGCCGCCAATCAGCAGCGTGGTGTCAAGCGCCTTGACTGGTACGAGTTTGCTCTTGACGCTGACCCGCACCGCCGCACTATCGCGAGCATCTGTCGGCACAATCGCAAACTCAACCGTCAGCGTACGTGCCTTCTTAGCTTCTGTATTCAGGTCTTTGCAGTTGCGCATAATCTTGGCCAGTTCATAACTAACGCGCTCACCAACCGCACCGCCCATCATTTCAAGCAAATTGATCTCGGCGACTTCTCCCATGCTAACATTGCTCATTCTTTCACTCCTCACAAATGATTATGTTTATGCCGGGAAACTCCCGGTGGAACCGCGCCTCCCACGCCGCCGCGCGACTATTTCCCGCGGACAAGTGTAAAAGCCAGATTGTTAGAACGCCGGATAAATCCTGCTTATGCAGCCAGTGGATCACATCTGATACCTCAAAATGGCTGTGCCGGATGCGGTTTTTCAAACTGTCCGGTATTTTCGTACTGGATTCCAGCAGGCTTTCCTCGTAGTTGCACTCGACCGAAATATATGTAGGATGTTCCACCACATAGTTCAGCCCACGAGTATCAGCGGCGAAAAACAGCCGTTCTCGTGTGCGCGTGTCATCAATCAAATACCCGACCGGCTCTGCCGCATCGTGCACCACCGGAAACGCCATCACGAGAAGCGCACCGATGCGCACCGGCTCTCCGGGCACGACAATCTCCGCATCGGGCAAGTCAAGCGACACCGCTGTCTTGTACGACATATAGACTGGAACGCCGCGCTGGATTAGCTGACCGGCTGCCTGACTGTGATCTTTGTGCTCATGCGTGATGAAACATGCCGAAACGCTTGTCATCGTGTGTCCGCTCAGCTTCTCCAGCTTCTTATACGGCAGGCCACACTCCAGCAAGATCGTCGTCTCGCCATCTGTGACAATGTACGCATTCCCCTTGCTGGAGCTGGCCAAACTCCGGAATATCATATCGGGCAGTCATCCTTTCCGGTTGTAGGCTGTGTCTGATCCGCTGGCATGTCCAGCGGTTTATCAGGCGGATTCTGCTGATACTGTTCGGATTTCTCAATGGTGTCGCGCATCCATCCCGGCAGCGACTCCCACTTATCGCCCGAAAAACCATCCTCATCAATGTCATAAGTAATGATCGGCGTATCACTTATTGGAGCGGGCATGCCCTTGGGCAGAGCCATCACATCCTCGACGTTGTTATGCGCTCCGTCCTCAGATACCGTCACGCGAATTTGGCACGGTTTGCCGGCGAAGTTAAACAAGTCAAGTTCCGCCAATTCCTGTTCGCTCATATTAGCGTTCAGCCACGCGTTGAGCATCTTATTTAACGTCCCGCGCTTACTCACTGAAAAAGTGCAGCGCTTGGAAAGCTGCCGCGGTCTGGTCTCGCCATCCACTTCCACGGTTTCTGATGGAATATCGAACGAAAACACCACCTTGCGCTGGGTGTTCTTGAATTTCTCGCTGTACTGATCACCCAGATCTGCCACAGTGACGCAGACGGCCATATAAACGCCGCCTTCCATCGGCGGTATTGCGGGCTTTACTTTATCTTTTAGCTTCACTCCAGTCTCAACTCCTTATCCTGTTCTGACACGACCAGCCGCACTGTCTGGGTGTCGATCTCCTGCAAATGGGTCACGCTCTCGGCGTTGTCGATAAACAGCGGCACGCGCACGCCGTAATGCGCGGACAGCGTGTTGATGATGTCCAGTCCAACATTGATCTGCATGGCGCTGTTGAGGTCTGCATAAGGAACGCCATCGACCATTACGTCGCAGCAGTCCGCCAAACCACCGTTGATCTGCTCGTTGAACAGGCGGAACCGCGCCAGTTTGAACTGCCGATTGACGCTACCCTCGACCGACTGCACACGATACCGTGCGAACTCCTCGCACATCTCGATCATGCGGTCCATCTCTTCTACCTGCGCCGCACAATTGCGCTGTTCCTTTTGCAGCTCTGCCACCCTGCGGCGCGTATCGGCCAGCTGCTGCTCCTTGGCCAGTACCGCATCGTTCTCCAAGATCTTCGAGGTGATCTCTCGATACTCAGTTTCAAGCCGGTCACGTTCTGCCTGTGCGTTGGACTGCAAACGGTCAATGCGGCGGCGCACATCATCCAGCGACTGCTGGATCGCATCCTTGCGGCGCTGATAATCCGGAAGATCCTCAATCACCGGTGCCTCCGGCGTGACATACTCCTTGAGCGCTTGTTCCGCCGCCGCGCACTCCGCCTGCAGATTGGGCAGACTGCCCTCTTTTTCC
>USLE01000008.1 GCA_900555465.1 uncultured Butyricicoccus sp. | reverse complement strand
AAATTCTTGGGGTTCACGCCCATCTCGCGCGCCAGCGCAGCGTGCCGCATCAGCATGCGGTACTCGCCGTGTACGGGGATAAAGTACTTCGGCTTGCACAGGCCCAGCATGAGCTTGAGATCCTCCTGGCAGGCGTGGCCGGATACATGGATCGCCGCCGAGCGGTCGTAAATCACCTCTGCGCCCTGCTTGTACAGCTCGTTTACCATATTGTTGACCGACTTCTCGTTGCCCGGGATGGCAGAAGCCGCGATCAGAATACGGTCGCCGGCGCTGACCTCCACCTGTTTGTGGCTGCCGTACGCCATGCGGTACAGAGCGGACATGGTCTCGCCCTGTGAGCCGGTGGACACGATGATCAGCTGGCTGCGCGCGTAGCGCTTGATCTCGGAGATGTCGATCATCACCTTGCCGCGATCGTGCAGGTAGCCCAGCTCGCCCGCGACCTTGGAGATTTTCTCCATGCTGCGGCCGCAGACCGCCACCTTGCGCCCCGCCTTGGCCGCGATATCCAGGATCTGCTGCAAACGCGATACGTTGGACGCAAAGGTCGCGATGATGATGCGCTGGTCGCTCTCCATGATGAATTTCTCCAGCGACTTGCCCACGATCTTTTCGCTCGGCGTATAGCCCGGGCGCTCGACGTTGGTCGAGTCGCTCATCAGCGCGAGGATGCCCTTCTTGCCCAGCTCGCCGATGCGCACCAGATCGATCATCTCGCCCGAAACCGGCGTCAGGTCGATCTTGAAGTCGCCCGTGTGCAGGATCGTGCCGAGCGGCGTGGTGATGGCGAGCGCCACCGAGTCCGCGATCGAGTGGTTGGTGTGGATAAACTCGACCTTGAAGCAGCCCAGCTTGATCGTATCGCCCGCGCGCACGTGATTGAGCTTGACCTTCTGGGGCATCTTATGCTCGGAGAGCTTGGTCTCGATGATGCCGCAGGTCAGGCGCGTGGCGTAGACCGGCGCGTTGCACTCGCGCAGCACATACGGGATCGCACCGATGTGATCCTCATGGCCGTGCGTGATCACATAGCCGCGCAGCTTTTTCAGGTTGCGCTTGAGGTAGGTCGTGTCCGGGATGACCAGGTCAACGCCCAGCATGTCGTCATCCGGGAAGGCTACGCCGCAGTCAATGACCAGAATGTCGTTGCCGTACTCGATCACGGTCATGTTCTTGCCGATCTCATTGAGGCCGCCAAGCGGTATAATCTTCAGTTTTTCTTTCATGATTGCTTTATCACTTTCCTTTATTCGTCGTTTATTTTTATTCCAATTCGGTGACGCGGGTTCCAGCCCGCTTTCTCTACAAAGACAGACCTGCCATCCCGTTCGTCCGCCTTTATTTACAGTAATTGATACGCTGCCGTGCAGTCCGGTTTCGCTGCGAAAAATACGCGGCGTATCCCCACGCGGCCTGCAAGCACTTATTATTAGGATACCACAGCCGCAAAGCCATGTAAAGTTTTTTTTGCGGCAGCGCGCGCCTCATCCATACAGGCTGTGATATAGTATCCGCTTTTGACAAGCGGTTATACTTTTAGCCTGCAATCCCCACTCCTGTCGAATTGTGGTGAAGCACCGTTCTCCGCCTCCCCACCCACATGGCAGATTACCGGTTTTGTAACCGTTCGTTGTGCACAACACTCCCATTCTTTCAAAATGGGGCCGTTTTTTTCAGTTGTCTGTACAGACTTTGGCCTGTCAGAGAAAGACTCTTGTACAGATTGAACAAAATTTCTCGAAAGTGTTTGACAAATCCGAGAGTATGAAGTATCATAGGTTACAGATCGGAAACAGATCGACTACAAAATAGTAACAGCCTGAAAACAAATCGGTAACATCCGGTGCCGCGCCCCGCGCGGGTTTTCAAAACGATTTTAGGAGTGTAACACAAATGTCTATTTCCCTGCGAAAGCATGCGTCCAAGCTGATTGCGGCGACGCTGGCCGTCAGCGCGATGGCTTCTGTCAGCGCTGCGGCGCTGGAGCAGCCTGTAGCGGTGCTCTCTTCCAATTTAAATTCCTCGGTCGGCACGGTGCTCACCAGCGACCAGATCACCACCGCGGAACAGGCGCTCGCCAAGGCGAAGGCGGAAGCCGAGGCCAAGGCAAAGGCTGAGGCGGAAGCCAAGGCCAAAGCAGAAGCCGAGGCTGCCAAGAAGGCTGCCGCACAGGACGCTTACAACAAGCTGCTGACCGACCCGGTCGCTGCGAAGACGGTTTCGTATTCGTCCTCCCTGCTGGCGACCGACGCGATCAAGAGCAACGCCACCTCGCTCGGCAACTACAAGCTGACCTTCTACTGCCCCTGCGCGACCTGCAACGGCGTTGCGGGCGCTAAGACGGCATCCGGCACCACCCCGACCGAGGGCCGCACGATCGCGGTCGACTCCTCGGTCATCCCGCTGGGCAGCCGCGTCTATATCGAGGGCTACGGCGTGTTCATCGCTGAGGACACCGGCGGCGCGATCAAGAACAACAAGATCGACATCCTGGTCTCCTCCCACAGCCGTGCGTACGACCTCGGCGTGCAGTACGCAAACGTTTACCTGCTGGACTAAGGCAGCATTTCCAGGAGCCATGCTTTACGCATGGCTCTTTCTTTTTTGGCAGGACAGCGGCGCTTGCATCCCGGGGATTCTTTTGCTATGATAGAGGTATCAAGGGAGTGACGCATCATGAACGCTGCTGATCGGCGCACAAAAATCACCCAACTGCTTTCCAAAGCCGACAAGCCGGTCTCCGCTACCGTGCTGGCCGCGCAGTGCGGCGTCAGCCGCCAGATTATCGTGGGCGATATCGCCCTGCTGCGCGCGGGCGGTCTTGCCGTGCTCGCAACGCCCCGCGGCTATATTCTGGAGAACGCCGCCGCCACGCCCGCCTATGCTGAGCGGCGCGTGGTCTGCCGCCACAAGGAGGACCGTCTGCTCGAAGAGCTGTACACGGTGGTCGATCTGGGTGGCGCGCTGATCGACGTGACGGTCGAACATTCGGTATACGGCCAGATCTGTGCGCCGCTGCACATCTTTTCCCGCTATGATGCGGACGCTTTCTATCAGAAGATCCAGCAGCCCGGCGCAAGGCCGCTGTGCGACCTGACCGGCGGCATCCACCTGCACACGCTGCGCGCCGCGGACGAGGCGACGCTCGACCGCATCGTGCAGGGGCTGAAGGACAAAGGGTTTTTGCTTTCCGAGGACAAATGACGATCCGTTAAGGCGGGACCCATATGAAACGGCTGGGAGTATCGCTTTCCGCTATCAAAAGAGTATATATATAAGAGTATAAACACGGTATAAAAGAAAAAGACCGTGTCAGACCGTGGCAGACCGTGGCGGAAAGACTGTAGAGTATAGGTAATACGGTATAAAAAGAAAAAAAGATCGTTGCTTACCGTAGCAGATCGTTGCGGAAGGACCGCGTTTGCAACGAAGTGCTACGATGTGCTACGATGTGCTACGTTCTTATTTACAGACACCCGCTGCAACGATGTGCCACGGTCTGCCACGGTCTGCCACGGTCTGCCACGGTCTTTTTTACATAATAAGAAGCGTATATAAACAGATATACGGTAACACGGTATAGATAGAAAAAAGTGTGGCAAAGTGTGGAAAAGCGTGGCAGGCGGAATGCCTTTCTCTACGATCTGCCACGGAATGACACGCATTGCCACGTTTTATACACATACCCCCTCGCACGCGGGCGCGGTTTGTATAGCCCGCAGGCCTCTATCCTTATTCCGCCGCGCGGGGACTTTTCGACAGACTGCAACTGGCAGGACGCATAAGCGCCCTGCCAGCTTTTTATTCCTCTTCCCGATTTTCCGCGCGGTAGGCCGCGATCTGCTGCTCGTCCCAGATCTCGAGGTCGCGCACGCCCGCGCGCCCCTCAATATGGTGGCGGAACTCATGCCGCAGCACATCGCGCATCTCCTCGATCCACTCGGACTCGTCCGCGTCCTCCATGACGCGGCGGAACGAACCGTAAAACATCACGATATATTTGCCCATCGCCGGGTCGACGCGGTATTCCCCCATGATATACAGGTCTCCGTGCTCATCCGCGGGATGCAGCGGATGTCCCGGATCGACCAGAATGCCGCCGTTCAATTCATCGTAGAATTCCGCGGGCAGCTCCTCGGCCAAATCCTCCAATATTTCCTGAAAGCGGTCAATGGAAATCATAGCATCTTCCTTTCCAAGGCTACTATACCACAACCGCCGGCCGGCTGCAAGCGCCGCCGGGCAGAAAAAGCCGGTGCGCATACAACGCACCGGCTTTCCTATGGGTCAGGATACCTCCGTGCCGCCCCACTCGACCACGGTGAACCCCTCGCGCAGGAAGGGCGCAAACTGCTGCGGCTCGATCTCCTGCGGCTGCTCGAGCGGCTTCCATGCCATGAACACGCGCAGCACGCTGTCCGGCTCGGGCGTAATGGTCAGTTCTGCCGCCTGTGTGTACCGCCCCGCCTGAAAGGAGATCAGGTTATAGGCGTTCTCCTGCATGCGCGGCAGCCAATAAACAATGAACTCATTGTACTCCTCGGGCGTCAGGCCGATCTCTGCCAGCGTCTCCCGCAGGAAGTCCGCGGTGTCCTCGCTCGCCACGCAGAAGCCCTTGGAGAAATCGTATTCAGTGTCCGACACACCCTCCCAGAACAGGTAGGCGTATTCGTTGCCTTCCGCGTCAAACAGCGTGCCGTCCGGATAGGCGGTCACGTTCCAGCCGTCCTCATAGGCCGGGTATGTAACGGTCAGTTCGCCGTCGTAATCCAGCTTGACGCTGACCTCGGTCTGCTCCTCCGGATAGAGGTAGATGACCGGCTTGGCCGACAGCGATTCTTGTTCCGCAGGATCCATTGGCATACAGCCTGCAACCCCCGCTGCGAGTGCCGCTGCCAACAGTCCCATAATCCATTTTTTCATCATACATCCCTCCCTTTTATCCAGTTAGACGCTGAAAAGCCGCGCAGGTTCCCTCGGAAAAGCGAAACGCCGCGTCATCCCGACGCGGCGCCTCTCCTCTCTCTTTCCTCTCCCGGAGAACCGGCTGGTTATTTTTTCAGGCGGTTAACGTATTCGAGGATGATATCCGTCGAATACTCCACGCCCAGACGTCCGGCATTGATGCACAGGTCGTAGTGGTCGCACTTGCCCCATACCTTGCCGGTGTAGTAGTTGTAATACGTAGAACGCTGCTTATCCATCTTCTCGAGTGCGGACTCGGGCGTCTTGCCCTCGATCTCGTAGTCGCCGCAGGTCTGGATGCGCTTGACGCGATCCTCGATCGAGCCGTGGATAAAGAAATCAAACTTGTTCGGGAAGTCGCGCAGCACATGGTCCGCGCAGCGGCCGACAATGACGCAGGCGGAATCCTCCGCCATCTCGCGCACGATGTTGGACTGCGCCAGATAGAGCTGGTCGGTCAGGCTCATGCCGTTGAGGCCGACCGAGCCGAACATGGTCAGCGAATACAGGAAGCTGTTGGTTGCGCGCTTGTCGAGCTGCTCGAACAGCTTTTCATCAAAACCGGTTTTCTTGGCCGCGCGCGTGATCAGCTCGCGGTCATAAAACGGAATGCCAAGGCGGAGCGCAAGTTTTTGACCGATCTCGCGGCCACCCGTACCATATTGACGGCTGATAGTGATAATTAAATTGTTATTCATAACGCACCCTCCTTACCAGTTCGAATCACGCAATTATACATTTTGCATAATTCTTTGTATGTTCAGTATGCACCATTTTATCATTTTTGTCAAGCAGATTTGAGAAATTTTTCTATCGTGCACAGAATTATGAGAAGATTTTTTCGCACTGCGCATAAATGCGCCGCAGCCGCCCACGGACAAAAAAACCACGCCGCGGTTTCCGCGGCGTGGTTTGCCTTTTGCGTTTTGCTTTTATTTGATGAGCATCGGCCCGACCTGATTGATATTGCCCGCGCCCATCGTGAGCACGAGGTCGTTCGGCCCGGCCTCGCCTCGCAGGTAGTCCGCGATCTCCTCGAAGGTGTCGAAGGCGACCGCGCCCGGCACTTCCTTTGCCAGATCGGACGAGTAAACGCCGACCGTGTTCTGTTCGCGCGCCGCATAGATGGGCGCAAGCACCGCCTGATCGCACAATTTCAGCGCCTCCACGAACTCCGGGAACAGCGCCTTGGTGCGCGTGTAGGTGTGCGGCTGGAACGCGCACAGGATGCGGTCAAACCGCATTTCCTTCGCGGTCATGAGCGTCGCCTTCATCTCGCTCGGATGGTGGGCGTAGTCGTCCACCACGGTCGCGCCGTTCGGCATCTTGCCGACCAGCTGGAACCGGCGGGACGAGCCGGTGAACTTGTTCAGCCCCTTTTCCGCAGCCGCGCCCGGCACGCCGAGGAACTCGGCCGCCGCACAGCAGGCCAGCGCGTTGAGCATATTGTGCCGCCCCGGGACGGACAGCTCGACCTTGGCGTATTCCCTGCCCTCGACCAGCACGGTAAAGCGGTAGTAGCCGTTTTCGTCACGGATGTCCGCTGCACGCACGTCCGCATTCGCGTTCACGCCGAAGGTGCGGATGCGGCGGTCCAGCCCGTCCACTGCGCGCATGGCGTTCGGGTCGTCGCCGTTGACCACCACGAGGCCGTTCATCGGCGTCAGCTCGACAAACGAACGGAAGGAATGGATGATATCGTTTAAATCCTTGAAGAAGTCCAGATGGTCCTCCTCCACGTTGAGCACGACCGCGACCGTCGGCGCAAATCGCAGGAAGGAGTTGCAGTATTCGCAGCTCTCCGCGACAAAGCAGCCCTTGCCGCCGATGCGCAGCGTGCCGCCAATCGCAGGCAGATTGCTGCCGACCATGACGGTCGGGTCCAGCCCCGCCTCCATCGTCATCAGGGTCATCATCGAGGTCGAGGTGGTCTTGCCGTGCGTACCCGCCAGGCAGACCACGTTGTCGTAGTCACGCATCAGGTGGCCCCACGCCTCGGCGCGCTCCATCACCGGGATGTCCAGCTCGTGCGCGCGGACGATCTCGGGGTTGTCGTCGTGCACCGCCGCGGTGCGCACGATCAGCGACGCGCCCGCAACGTTTTCCGCCTTGTGTTCATAAATAATCTTTGCGCCCAGCGACTCAAGGCGCGCGGTGACATCGGTTTTCAGCCGGTCCGAGCCGGAAACCGGCACGCCAAGGCTGAGCAGAAGCTCGCCGAGCGCGCTCATCGAAACGCCGCCGATGCCGATCAGATGGATTCTTTCCTTATTTTCAATATAGGGCTTGATAGACAGGGCCATGATTCCCCAAAGCCTCCCCAAACGTTCTTCGGCGGGCTGCCGCGCCCTGCCGAGCAAATCACGCAGCGCCTTGCGCCGCTGTACTGTTATTTTCACCAGACAAGGTATATTATAGTACAATCCTGCGCAAATAGAAAGAGGAAATTGGAGTTTGTTCAAACTTTGTTGCATTTTGCCGTCTCCGGGCACGCCCGGCTGCGCCCAAAAAAGCAAACGGCTGCTTTCGCAGCCGTTTTTTTATGCAAAATACGCCGCCAGCACGGGCACGCGCGCGAGGCGCTCCGCCGCGTCCGGGAAGTCCCGCCGCAGGCGGGCGGCGCAGCGGCGGCAGAAGTCGTCGTAGAGCGCGGGTTCGTCGCGCATCTGCTGCTTGAAGCCCCAGACATGGGTGAAATACCCCTGCTGTTCCCCGCCGAACAGCGCGGCGAGGTCGGAAAGCGCGGCAACGCGCGCTTTTTTCCGCGCGGCGCACATGGCGAGCAGCCGCTGCTCGGCAAAGACCATATAGGTCAGCACATCGTCCGCGCCGGGAGAGCAGCGGATAAATCGGATCGCCTGATCCGTGTAGTACCGGCGGAAGCTGTCGCTGCCGAAATAGCAAAGCGCGGTGTTGAGCGGCCGCACCGACCAGTCGAGCGGGGCGAAGTCAAAGCCGTGCGTCTGCCGGAAGGCGTCTGGCCCGGGGTAGATATCCGGCATGATGTCCTCGCGGTGGATCGCTGCGGCGTCCAGCCCGTCCACCAGCGGGGCGAGCGGCTTCCAGCAGATAAAGTCGGTGTCGATCATCACGCAGGGGCTGGGCATAGCGGACAGCGCATACAGCTTGCCCGCGGCCCAGAACGCCATCGGGTTTACGTCCTCCGGGACGGCGTCCAGCAGCGGATGCACCCCGCCGTCCCACAAAAAAGTAAGGCCGAGCGCGTCATAGTACCGCTGGGCCCTGGTATCGCAGATCATGCGGATGGGGCCGTTTTCCCGCCGCCACGCGAGCGCGGAAAGCGCGGTCGTCAGCAGCTCGAACGGCTCGACCGCGTATTCCCCATCCGGATTGCGCGCAAAAAAAGGGCGTGTCCAGTTGGAATGGAAGGCGTGCAGCATCAAACCAGCTCCAATCCGTAGCCGCCCACCAGATAGGTGCACGAGCCGAACACATACGACCCGGACCCCGAGGTCACATAGCTCGTCCGATAAGAGGTCGTATACGAGGTCACATACGAGCCCGAACCCGATCCCGAACCGGTGTGCAGGAACACAGTGCGGATCACCGTGACGACATGCGTGCCGTCCTGCATGATCTCGACCGGGGGCAGCGCGCCGCCCATGATCGGCACCGGGGGCTGTCCATCCTCGGCGGGATACCACCCGTCCGGGAAGGGATCGACCGCGAACACGCCCGCGGGCACCTGCTCCTCCTGCGGCGGCGCTTCCTGCGGCGCAGGCGCAGGGGGCTGGGTGTGGCGCTCATAGCTGTCCGCATCCATCGCCACGCCGTCCAGCGCGCGGTACTGCTCCGGGTTCATGGCAAGGATGCCCTCCGGGGCAGGGATGGGGGCTTGCGGGGCAGGCGGCTCCTCCGCCGGCTCCGGTTCGGCCGGCTGGCAATGCCGCGCAAAGCTGTCCAGGTCAAAAACGACCCCGTCGATTTCCCGGTACTGCTCCGGGTCCATATCCAGTATACCGCTGGGCTTTGACATCACCGGCCGCCTCCTTTTTGGTTGGTATATACAAATTATACTGTACCGCTGGGCAAACCGCAATCAAAATATTGTGCCTGCCCGAAGTTTTTTCCAGCCCGCCGGACAATCTTGCACAGGCTTTACAACCGGCCCGCTTTTGCTTATAATGGGCAGTACGGAAAAGGGGAGAAAACCATGAATTTTGAGACATTGGAGCAATCGGTCTGGACGCGGCTGCAGGAGGAGGCGCGCCCGATTGTGCTTTACGGCAGGGGCGACGGCGCGGACAAAATCCTCGACCGGTTCGAGACGCTCGGCATCACCGCCGCAGGCGTGTTCGCGAGCGATGAATTCGTGCGCGGGCACAGCTTCCGCGGCTTCCGGGTGAAAAAGCTGTCCGAAATCGTCGAGGCGCTCGGCGAGGACATTGTCATTGTGATCGCGTTCGCGAGCCAGCGCCCCGAGGTGCTGGAAAAGATGTACGATCTGGACGCGCGGTTCGACGTGGTCGCGCCCGATGTGCCGGTCGTGCCCGGCCCGGTGTTCGACGCGGCGTTCGTGCGCGCGCATCAGGAGGAGCTCGCGCAGGCCTATGCCCTGCTGGCGGATGAGCCGTCGCGGCGGGTGTTCCTCGACACGGTGCGCTTCAAGCTGTCCGGCAGGCTGCCATACCTGCGCGCGAGCGAGACGAATAAGGACGAGATTTTTCGTTCGGTCCTGCGCCCGACCACACAGGAGCACTTTGCCGACCTCGGCGCATACAACGGCGACACCATCCGCGAGCTGCTCTCCTACACGGGCGGCGCGTTCGCATCCGTCACCGCACTCGAGCCCGACCGCCGCAACTTCCGCAAGCTGTCCGCCTGGGCGGAACAGAACCTGTCCGGCGCGGTGCGGCTCGAACAGGCGGGCGCGTGGAGCGAGGACACCGTGCTGCGCTTTTCGGACAAGGCCGGGCGGCAGTCCAAGGTCGCGGATACCGGCCGGGAGACCCGGATGCGCGCGCTGGACAGCGTGCTGGACGGTCAGCCCTGCACCTGTCTCAAGATGGACGTCGAAGGCGCGGAGCGCGAGGCGATCCGCGGCGCGGCGCAGACCATCAAGCAGTACCGCCCCAAGCTCAACATCGCAGCCTACCACCGCAGCGCGGACTTTTTCGAGCTCCCGCTTCTCATTCACGCGCTCTGCCCGGACTACCGGCTGTATCTGCGGCACCATCCGTATGTGCCCGCATGGGACACGAATTTATATGCGGCCTGTCCGTAAATAATGCTGGAAATTGCAGGGGACTGGCGGTATAATAAAGGTACAGTATTGTGCAAAGGAGAAGATAACAATGGGATGTTTTTACTGCGATGAGCACCATGAAGCGCGCGAAGCGATCATGATGAAGGTTGGCGACATGACGGCGGGCACGCTGTATCTGTTTAAGGACCAGGCGCACAAGGGCCGCTGCGTGCTCGCGCTGGGCAGCCACAAGAAGGAGCTGTTCGAGTGCGACGAGCAGGAGCGCAACGCGATCATGGCCGACGTGGCCGCAGCGACCAAGGCGATCAAGAAGCTGTGGGGCTGCACCAAGATGAACATCGGTTCGTTCGGCGACACCAACCCGCACCTGCATTTCCATCTCGTGCCCAAGTATGAGGGCGGCTTTGAGTTCGGCGGCGGCTTTGTCATCACCAACCCCGAGCCGGTGCACCTCAAGGACGAGGAGTATCAGGAAATGATCGCAGCGCTCAAGAACGAGCTCGGCATCTGATTTTCAAACAGTAAAAAGGACCGCAAAAAGCGGTCCTTTTTTCATATGCAGGCCGCGGCTTCGACCGCTTGGCGGGCAACAGGAACCGCTTGCGGGAAAACGCGGGACAAACGCTGGTAGATGCGGTATACTGGTCACAGAAAGGGGGGAACGTGCATGAAAATCACCTTTGAACAGACTTCCGGCGAGCCGGAGGTCATCATCCGCGGTGCGGCGGACGATCCGCTGGTACAGGTGCTGTTGTCTGCCTGTCGGAACGCGGCGGGCGGTACGGCGCGTTTGCTCCTGTATCGGGACGGCAGGACCTTTGTGCAGGAGATTCGCGGAATCGACTGGATGGAAGCCGCTGAGGGCGGTGTGGCTGCGCATATCGGCGCACAAACACTCGAGGCAAAACAGCGGCTGTATGAGCTGGCCGAAATGACGCGCCCGTACGGCTTTGTGCAGATCAGCAAGAGCGTGCTGGTCAACGTGGCCTGCATCCGCTCGGTGACGGCGGAGTTCTCGGGCAACTACCTTGCGGAACTCAAGGACGGCAGGACGAGGCTGGTGATCTCGCGACGGTATCTGCACGGATTTTGGGACTATGTCAAAGGAGGTGCAGCAAAATGAAATGGATCCAGTATTTCCTGAGCTGGGCCGGGGCCGGCGCGATCATTGTTTCTTCGACCGAGTACATTTGGTCGGGGTTATGCTCGCAGGAAGTCATTGCGCCGACACTGGTGTGCTCCATGCTGCTGGGCGCGGCAACGCTGCTGTTTCGGCTGGAGCGGATACCGCGCCCGGCGGTATATCTGCTTCATTCAGCGGCTTGTTATGCAATCCTGATGACCGCTGTGTTTTGGTGGTGCGTAAATTGTGGACTACAGCAGATCAGCTGGAACAGCACGCCGGTTTTCAAATTTTATACGGTCGTTTTCCTTGTTTTCTATCCTGTATTTTTGATGCTGCGCTACTGGTATCTTACCTATACTGCAGCTGCAGTGACAAAAGATATTCAAAACTGGACGTTGTAAACGATGGGCAAAAAGACAGAAAAGCAAAAAACAGGCCGCAGAAGCGGCCTGTTTTATTCCTGTTTTTACAGCGCGGCATCCCTGCCGTTGATGCGCGCGGACTCGCCCTCCTCCAGCGGGATGAGCAGGCACTTCTGCCCGTCCACCACGCCTGTGTGGATGCGCTCCGCCTTTTCTTCCGGCACGCGCAGCTCGATCGGCGCGGCCGCGTCCTCATCCCACGGCGCGCTGTCGTCCTCGTCTGCGCGCTCGGCCGCCTGCGCGGCGAGCTCCTGCTGCAGGGCGGCGACCTTCTGCTCAAGCTGGGCGGTGTGCGCGCGGCGCGTGCCCTCCTCAACCAGCTTGTTGTCCAGCACGTTGTGCGCCGCGGGCGGCGTCTCGCCGAACACGTGCGCATAGGACTTGCCGATCTGCTCGCGCACGCTCTCCGGCACCTCGGCCTCCGCCGCGAGGTCGGCCAGCGTCTCCGCGGTCAGGCTGACCGGCGGCAGGGATTCGTCCTCCTCCCGCTCGGCCACCATGCCGCTGATGGTCTTCTGGATCTTGAAAAACGCCGCGTCCGCCTGCTCTTCGTCCTCGCCGAACGCATTTTTGACCACGCTTTCAAACGCCTGCTTGTCCTCCGCCGCGGTGCGCTGGGACACGCAGCCGAGCACGTTCTCGATAAACTCCGGGTGCGAGCTTTTGCCGGTCTTGACGTAGTACATCACCGCGTTGACGTCGCTGCCGCGGCTACTAAACGCCGGATAGACAAAGCCGAGGTCGGGCAGGCCGACCACCCAGTCGCGCACGCGCGCGCCGATGCGGTTTTCGTCCTCACGGTAGCCAAGCGCGGGCTTGGCCAGATCGACCGGGCAGACCGCGCACAATATGTACTCGTAGATCTCCTCGGACTCCTCCTGCTCCTCGCCCGAGGTCGCCTTGGACGGCACGTCGTAAATATCGTGGTAGACCAGGATCAGGTAGTTGCCCGGATAGGAGTACTGCTCAATGACCTGCTCATACAGGCGGTCGAGCAGTTCCTCATTCGTCAGCTTGCTGGATTTCAGCAGCAGCAGATACTTCTGCCGCTCCTCCGCCGCCTCATTGCGGTCGAATTCCAGCTCGAGCAGGTTGCTGCCCAGTGTGCCGGACAGGGTCTTTTTCGCAATCTCGAGGTATTTGTAGAACTCGTCCTCCTCCAGCTCGGAAAACGGCTCGCTGAATTTGACAACGACCTGCTTGCCGCTGTTGACATAGCAGCCGCACAGGTTGCCGAAGGTGCATTCGGTTTTCTTGAGACGGCGGCGCAGCTCGAGCACGTCGCCCTTGGTGATGTTCATAGATGTATTTCTCCTTTGGTTTGGGACAAAGAAAAACGCCCGCTCGCGCAACAAGGCGTTTTCTCTGTGCAGTATGTTGTTTTGTGCGTCAGTCGCGCGGCTCGAGCGAAAAATACAGCCCGTCCGCGCGCCACACGACCCGTGCGCCGCGCGCCGCGAACCACTCCTCGATGCAGGCGTATGCCTGCCGCTTCAGTTCGTCCGTCAGGCAGCATTCGCCCGGCGGCTCGACACAGGCGGTGGACGCATCCTGCCAGCTCACGCGGTAGCGCAGACCTCGCGCACGCAGCGCGGCGTTCAGCAGCACGATATCCTGATATGCGATCGTCATCTTGACGCCTCCGTTCGCTTTTCAGTATACCGCAAGCGGCGCGCGAAAAGCAAGGGGGATTTGCAAGCCGCGGCCTAATCCCGCCCTTCCGGCTCTATCACATAGGATTGCAGGCTTCTCTGGCACCCGTTTTTCTCATAGAACGCTTCCAGCCCCGGCTGCGCGCCGAAATACAGCATTGTCGGGGTGTTTTCCCGGGCAAGCTGCAGGAGCCTGCTGCCGATCCCCCGCTTCTGATAGGCCGGCAGGACGAGCAGCTCGGTGATGGTCCCGAAATAACAGCCGTCCGACAGGATGCGCAGGCAGCCCACAAGCCGTTCGCCGTCGTATGCGGTGATATTCATGGTTTTGGTCAGGGCGGCCTGCGTCCGCTCCCTGTCGTACTCCCCCGGCCATATTTGGTTGACAAAGGGAAGGAACACCGCGGTGTCCAGTCCCCGGTCATCGACTTTATATTCCATTTCCAGCT
>USLE01000007.1 GCA_900555465.1 uncultured Butyricicoccus sp. | reverse complement strand
GATGTCGTATACCGTTTTGCCGTTTTCGCTGCGCGGCAGGCGCGGATCTGGTGCTGATCGAGACCATGAGCGACAGCTACGAGCTCAAGGCCGCGGTGCTGGCGGCAAAGGAAAACTGCGATCTGCCGGTGCTTGCGACCGTCATCTTTGACGAAAACGGCAAGCTGCTGACCGGCGGCACGGTCGATGCGGTCGTCGCGCTGCTGGAGGGCCTGGGCGTGGACGCGCTGGGCGTTAACTGCGGCCTTGGCCCGAAGCAGATGGTGCCGATCGTCAAGCGGCTGACCGAGGTCAGCTCGCTGCCGGTCATCGTGAGCCCCAATGCGGGCCTGCCGCGCAGCGAAAACGGCAAAACGGTATACGACATCCGTGCGGACGAGTTTGCGTCCCTGATGGCGGAGATCGCCGCCCTCGGCGTGCAGGTGCTGGGCGGATGCTGCGGCACAACGCCCGCGCACATCCGCGCAATGATCGAAGCCTGCAAGGCAAAGCCCTTTGTGCCGATGGCGAAAAAGCACCGCACGGTGGTTTCGTCTTTCTCGCAGGCGGTTGAGATCGGTGGAAAGCCGGTCATCATCGGCGAGCGCATCAACCCGACCGGCAAAAGCAAGTTCAAGGCCGCGCTGCGCGAGGGTAACATCGAATATATCCTGTCCGAGGGACTGACGCAGGAGGACAGCGGCGCGCATATTCTGGACGTCAATGTAGGCCTGCCGGAGATCGATGAGCCTGCGATGATGGAGCAGGTCGTGACCCGGCTGCAAAGCGTGCTCGCCCTGCCGCTCCAGATCGACACCTCGAACACCGAGGCGATGGAGCGCGGCATGCGCCTGTACAACGGCAAGCCGATGATCAACTCGGTCAGCGGCAAGCGGGAGAGCATGGAAGCGGTGTTCCCGCTGGTGAAAAAGTACGGCGGCGTGGTCGTCGGCCTGACGCTGGACGAAAACGGCATCCCGGATACCGCCGAGGGCCGCGTGCAGATCGCAAAGAAGATCTACGACACCGCCGCGCAGTACGGCATCGGCAAGGAGGATATCGTGATCGATGGGCTGGCGATGACCATCTCGTCGGACAGCGGCTCCGCGCTGGTCACGCTTGAGACCCTGCGCCGCGTGCGCGACGAGCTGGGCGGACACACCATCCTCGGCGTGTCCAACATTTCGTTCGGCCTGCCGCAGCGCGAGATCATCAACGCGAACTTTTTCACAATGGCGCTGCAGAACGGTCTGTCCTGTGCGATCATTAACCCGAACGCAGACGCGATGATGCGGTCTTACCGCGCGTTTCTCGCGCTGACCGGTCAGGACGCGCAGTGCGCGGGCTATATCGCGGCATACGGCAGCCAGCCGGCCGCCGCGCCGCAGGCGGCAGCGGACAGCGCCATGCCGCTCGGCGAGTCCATCGAGCGCGGCCTGTGTGAACGCGCAGCGGAGGCGGCAAAGGCGGCGCTGCAAACCGTGCCGCCGCTCGAGCTGGTCAACACCGAGCTCATCCCGGCGCTCGACCGCGTGGGTAAGGGCTTTGAAGCGGGCACGGTGTTCCTGCCGCAGCTGCTGATGAGCGCGGAGGCGGCGAAAGCGGCGTTTGATGTGGTCAAGGACGCGATGCGCGGCGCGCCGCAGGAGACACGCGGCAGGATCATCCTTGCAACCGTCAAGGGCGATATCCACGACATCGGCAAGAACATCGTCAAGGTGCTGCTCGAGAACTACGGCTATCAGGTGCTCGACCTGGGCAAGGATGTCGCGCCCGAGGTGATCGTGGACACAGCGGTCAGGGAAAACGTGCCGCTCGTCGGGCTGAGCGCGCTGATGACCACTACGGTCGTCAGCATGGAACAGACCATCCGCCTGCTGCGCGAGAAAAAGCCGGACGCCAAGGTGGTGGTCGGCGGCGCCGTTCTGACGCAGGAATACGCGGATTCGATCGGCGCGGACTGCTATGCGCGCGACGCGATGGCAACCGTGCATTATGCGGATTCGGTTTTTGGATAAAAAGAAAGCTCGCAGGCGAAAACCTGCGAGCTTTCAGCTTGTCGAAAAAGTCTTTCGCGCCGCAGCGCGCATGAAATAGGAAATTGCGGCTCGCCGCAATTTCCATAAAAACCGGGAGCATGTATCTCGGTTTTTATACAAAACGACTCCGAATTGTGCCCGTAGGGCGCGGTTCGGAGTCGCAAATTCGATCGGAAGCGTGGTTCCGATCGAGAGGCTGTTCGAAAAACTTAGTTTTTCGACAGCCTCAAAGCTCGCAGGCGAAAACCTGCGAGCTTCTGCTGTATCTGTCTGTCAGGCGGCGAGTTCCTCGAGCGCTTCCTGCTTGTTGTCTGCGGAAAACAGAAACGCGCCGTTTTCATCATACACTTCGATGTGTCCATTTACATATTCGATCGAGTAGCCCATGTTCGGTTCTCCTTTCTTTTTGTTGTACTTATTGTACCAGGAAAGGAGTCCCATAAAACGGACTTACTTCAGCAGATCTTGCAACTGCTGCCGGAACGCCGCGCAGACGTCGGCCGGTTCGATGATCTGCACGGCGCCGCCCAGCCCGAACACCCAGGAGAAAAACTGCGGGCTGACCGCGACGGAGACATTTACCGCAAAGTGCGCATCATCCAGCCGCTGCACCATGATATCCGAGCCGAACCGGTCGAGGATGACGCCGATAAAGCGGTTCTCGCACCGCAGGCGCACGGTTTTCTCCTCGCCGGAGAACATGCCGAACACCTTGCGCGAATAGGAAGCGATGTTGAACTGATCCTGAAACAGCTGTTTTCCCTCGCGCTTGTGCGCGGTGAGGGCGATATGTTCCATCTTGTCCACGCGGTAGTGGCGGATGGAGTCCGATGCGCTGTCATAGGCGACCATGTAGTAATTTTCGTCATCCCAGGTCAGCGCCCACGGGCTGACCTGATACAGCGCGCCATCCTTGCGGTAGCGCTTTTGGATGCGCTGCGCCTTGGAGAAGTCGAGCACCCACTCGAAATACTGGAAGGTGATCTGCACGCCCTCGGAAATTGCGTTGTGCAGGGTGTCGATATTATAATAGATGCTCTCGTTCAGCGTCTTGACGCGGTCGGAGACATAGACCTGCCGCTGGAGGGCGCGCGCCTGCGGCTCGCTGGCGAGGGACTCGATCTTTTTGATCAGCTCATTGGACTTTTTCTCCGTGATAAAGCGCGAGCACTGGATCGCGTCCACAAGCAGCTTGAGCTCGGGCAGCTCGAAATCGCGCGAGGCGACATAGTAGCCGCCGCCCGGGCCGCGCTGCATCACTACATCCAGCCCGAAATCCTGCAAAGCGGCGATATCCGAGTAGATGCTTTTGCGCTCCGCCGCAACGCCGCAGCGGGAAAGCGCGGCAAGCAGCTCGTCCATGCTCATCCTGTGCTCCTCATCCGTCTTTTGCAGCAGGATTTGATACAGATACAGCAGCTTGAGCTTCTGGTTCGGGCCTTTAGCCATTGGCTGCCTCCGTTTCCGCAAGCGCCTGCTGATAGGCAGCCAGCGTCACAGCGTCAAAGCAGACCATTGTCACACATTCAATCTCGCTGTGCGCGGCGAGGTATTGCAGGATGGTGCCGACCGCGATGCGCGCCGCGCGCGCAACCGGGAAATGGTATACGCCGGTGCTAATCGAGGGAAAGGCAACCGTCTTACAGCCCAGTTCGGATGCGATAGTCAGGCAGTTCCGGTAGCAGCCGGCAAGCAGCCCGTCCTCGCCCGACTTGCCGCCGTGCCAGATCGGGCCGGGTGTGTGGATGACATAGCGGCAGGGGAGGCGGTACGCGCGGGTCGCCTTGGCCTCGCCGGTTTTGCAGCCGCCGAGGGTGCGGCACTCTGCGAGCAGTTCCGGGCCGGCCGCGCGGTGGATCGCGCCGTCCACACCGCCGCCGCCCAGCAGGGTGGTGTTGGCCGCGTTGACGATGGCATCGGTCGTGCACCTGGTAATATCCCCTTGGATGATTTGCAGACGTTGCATAATTAGCCCCTCTTTCCGGGTGGTTTATTGGACTTATTATACGTCGCGCGGGGGGAAAAAGCAAGTTTGACGAAAAAGTGGCAAAGCGATATAATATACGGGTGAACGAATGAAAGGAGGCCGCGCAGATGGATAAACCCATGTCAGAATACGCCGCAGATGCACCGCGCCTCCTGCGCGATTTCCTGACCTATATCTCCACCATTCAGGGCAAGTCCGCCAAGACTGCGCACGAATATTATCTGGACCTGCGCCTGTTCTTCCGGGTGCTCAAGCACAACAAAGGGCTGGTGCCCAAGGATATGCCGATCGACCAGATCCCGATAGACGACATCGATCTCGCTTTCCTGCAGGACGTTACGCTGTCCGACGCCTACGACTATCTGGAGTACATGTCGGGCGAGCGTCCGACGCAGCAGAACAGCGCGGCCACGGATTACGGCCTGAACAGCAATTCCCGCGCGCGCAAGGTCTCTGCGATCCGCGCGTTTTTCCGCTATCTGACCGATAAAAAGCATGTGCTCGAGGTCAATCCGGTCAGCAATCTGGAGTCACCTACCATCCGCAAGTCGCTGCCTGTCTATCTGACAACGGATGACAGCGTGCGCCTGCTCGAATCCGTGCAGGGGGAGTATGCGGAGCGGGACTACTGCATCCTGACGCTGTTCCTCAACTGCGGCCTGCGTGTGTCCGAGCTGGTGGGGCTCAACCTGTCGGATTTTCAGGGGGATACCGTGCGTGTGCTCGGCAAGGGCAACAAGGAGCGCACCGTATACCTCAACGATGCCTGCCGCCTTGCGCTGGAAAACTATCTGCCCAAGCGCCTCACGCCGCACGACAAGGATAAAAACGCGCTCTTCATCAGCCGCAACCGCAACCGCATCAATGTGCAGACGGTCAAGTGGCTGGTCAAAAAGCACCTCGGTCAGGCGGGGCTGGATACGCAGAAATACTCTGCGCACAAGCTGCGCCACACCGCGGCGACGCTGATGTATCAGAACGGCGTCGATATCCGCACGCTGCAAAACATCCTCGGGCACACCAGCGTCAATACGACCATGATCTACACCCATATCGAGGACAGCAGCCTGCGCGAAGCCGCAGCCAAAAACCCGCTGGCTTCGGTCAAGCCGCATACCGCGGAAACGCAGGAAGAAGAAGCGTGAAACAGTTAAACATATTGCCATATGTTCAAAAGCCGCAGGGACCAAAATCTCGGTCCTTGCGGCTTTTCTGTATGTTGGAGCCGACGCAGCTAAACAACACGCAGCAGATATAAATGAGCGCTGCGGGTATGTTCTCGCATAAAAGCATTGACAGAGCGGATCGCCATGTGTTACCCCTCCGCGGCCTGATTCACACAGGTAATGGCGTTCAGGCTGCGGGGATAGCCGATATAAGGCAGGCACTGGGAGACCACACGAATCAGGAAAGCCTTGTCATTGCCCAGATTCATGTTGCCCTTGGCATGGGCGGTGAGCTGGGGCTCGCAGCCGCCCTGCGCCGCCAAAAAGCAGAAGGTGATCATTTCCCGCTGAGCGAGCGTCAGCCCGGTGCGGGTATAGTAGTCGCCAAAGCAGTTGGCCGCGAGCCAGCGGTTGATATGGCCGGTTTTCCATGCCTCCAGCATATGCGGCCCGAAAATATCCGCCTGCGCCTGTGCGCCCTTCTCCAGCCGGTCTTCCATCGTCGTGGTGCACTGTCCCTCCAGCGGGAGTGCTATGCCGCGGGACGACAGCACCTCGTTGGTGATGTCCAGAAACGGCAGCACCCTGCCGATCCCAAGATAATCCACGGCCTGATACACGATTTCCTTGGCCATAACGGGCGTTACGCCCGCATCCAGCGCACAGGGCAGTTCGAGACCGAACGCCTCCGTCCCCTGGCATCCCAGCAGGGTCGCCAGAATGGCCATGTGGCGGGTGACCTCGTCGAGCTGCTGGCCGGGCTCGTTTACCACCTCTTCAAAAGCAAACTGCTCAAAGCGTTCTGCAAATTCCGGGTCGGTTTCCCGATAGTTCTTCATAAGATATGGACTCCTTTCGACGCTGTTTGTGCTGCAAACTGTAAATTGTGTTCATATAACCCTGTCGTCTGCTCACAGGCGGGCATATGCCTGATCCCCTACCGACTCGAGCCATTCGTTCGCGGTCTCCTCGCCGGGCACCTCCACGGCGATATGGGAAAACCAGCTGTCCGCCTTGGCGCCGTGCCAGTGCTTTACCTCCGGCGGGATAACAATGACCGTGCCGGGCGTCAGGCTGACGGCATCCTTGCCTTCTTCCTGATACCAGCCCTCGCCGGCTGTGCAGATCAGGATCTGTCCGCCGCCGCTCTTGGCATGATGGATATGCCAGTTGTTGCGGCATCCCGGTTCAAAGGTGACGTTTGCGAGCCCCACCGCGCTCTCGCCGGGCTTTGTCAGCGGGTTCAGATAGGAATTGCCGATGAAAAACTGGGCAAAGGCGGTATTGGGCTGCCCCTGACCGAAAATGTTCTGCGCATCAAATGTGGTTTTGTCCTGAATCTTCATAGTGCTTCCTCCTTGCAGATAAATGAATAAAATCGTTTGGTTCGCTTGCTTTATCCGCCTTGCCGCGCTTCCTGCTGCTTGCGGATGTGATGCCGAAGATAATCCAGCCGCGCAAGCTGCTTTTCGCGGAAGTGGATTTCGTCCAACGTGCTTTCCCGTTTTCGATCAAGCATCCGCAGGCGCCGGGCTTCCGTCCCTTTCTGTTCCAGAAGCAGCTTCATATAGGTTTCGATCTCCGCGCTTTCAAATCCCACGTCATGCAGAGTCATGATCAGGCTCAGGCGTTCGATATCGGTATCGTCATACTGCCAGACGCCCATCACCCGTTTTACCGCGCCGCACAGCCCCCAGCTTTCATATTCTTTCAGGATTTCCATTGGGATATTATAGCGTGCGCTTGCTTCATGGATGGTCACCGGATCCCTCCCTTCGGGCGATTGTGATTCGTGCAAAAAATATAGGCGTTCCATCTGGAACACCTATATTGTAACGCACATACAAAATAACGTCTAATGCTTATATCAAATATCAAACTATTCCTGAAATGTATTCCTTGGAATATGCAATGAATGCAGCTGCCGCGGGGGAAAAGGTCTGTGCCTTCTTCCATACCAGAACCGTGCCGGATTCGAGTTCCGGTGCAAGCGGGATAAAGCGCAGCCCGTCATAATGGCAGGCCAGATTGAGCGTTAGCACACAGCTCCCGCTGTCGCGGGCAAGGGAGGCCAGATTATAAAGCAGGTTGCCGGTGGCCGTAATACGCAGTTTCTCCGCAAGGGAGCCGAACCAGTTGAGCAGTTCGTTCTGCACATTTTCGCGGTCCGGCAGAATGAGCGGCAAACCGGCCAGATCTGCCGGGCTGACGCTGTCCTTTTCCGCGAGTTCGGAATCGGCGCGCACCAGAACGCCCCAATGCTCGTGCACCGGCGTGCGGACAAAGTTATATTTGGCAATATCCACCGGCTCCTGCAAAAGGCCGATGTCCAGCAAGCCGCGCTCAATGCGCTCCTTGATATTGTCCGAGTTGCCGCTGTAGATGCGGAAGGATACCAATGGGTTTTCTTTCTGGAACGCCGCGATCAGCTGGGTGAGGAACCGGGAGCTTTGGAGTTCCCCGCTGCCGACGGCAATGGTCCCGGCCAGATGGTCCTGCTTATGCCGGAGGTCGTCCCTGGTCTTTTCTGCCAGCGAGACGATCTCCTCCGCGCGGCGGCGCAGCAGCATCCCGTCCTCTGTCAGGATGATCCGATGCTTGCTCCGACGAAACAGCGTAACGCCAAGCTCCTCTTCCAGTTGCATCAGCTGTCTGGAAAGGGTCGGCTGGGTCAAATGCAGCAGATTGGCCGCCTTTGTAATATTCTCCTCGCGGGCAACCATAAGAAAATATCTCAAAACCCGTATCTCCATGAGAAATCACCTCTTTGCCAGAAGAATACCACAGTATATCCCGAAAATCAATATAAATAGGCATTTTCTATGCCTGATACGCATTTTTAACAAAGGAGCCGGGCCGGTAACTGCCACTGCTTTTGACCCATATTCCGCCCGCCTTCTCATACCATTTTTCTATTTCTCATGATACAGCATAAGCATTAGACATTCTAAAATCACCCCTTTATACTGGTTTTGTAAGCATTGTTAAGGAGGGACATGCGTTGAAACCCAAGACGATCATCAAAATTGCCGTCGATCTGGCAATGACGCTCCTGTTATTCTGCCTGATGGCCTATCTGCTGATGGGGGAGACCGTCCACGAGTGGCTGGGCGTTTCCATGTTCGCCCTTTTTATCCTGCATCACGCGCTCAACCGGAACTGGCACAGCAATCTGGCAAAGGGAAGGTATTCGCCGCTGCGCATCTTCCAGACCCTTGTCAATATCCTGCTGCTGGCGGCGATGGTCAGCCTGATGATAAGCGGAATCATGCTGTCGCGGGAGGTATTTGCTTTCCTTCCGATCTCCGGCGGGACGGGCTTTGCCCGCACGCTCCATATGCTGGGCGGCTATTGGGGTTTCCTGCTGATGAGCCTGCATCTGGGGCTCCATTGGGGCATGGTGATGGGTATGCTGCGGAAAGCGTTGCACATCAGCAAACCGAACGCGGTGCGGACAGGGCTGCTGCGGATTGTGACCGTGTTGGTCTGTGCGTTTGGGATCTATGCCTTTGTGAAAAATGATATCGCGTTCTATCTGTTTTTGAAAACCCGCTTTGTTTTCTTCGACCTGGAGCAGCCGCTCATCCTGTTCTTTGCCGAATATCTCGGTATGATGGCGCTGTGGGCAGCTACCGCGTATTATATTGGGAAGCTGCTGCGGCATTGCGAAAAGGGAGGGCCGCGATAATACTATTCCTGACAGGCATAGTTAAAAATAAAAAACAGGTATTTGCCGTTTGCATACAGGGGTATTATACTGAAATCGTGGGGAAACCCAAAATCAAAGCCATCTTACAGCAATCAATCGGATACTCGGTTACGAGAACCGGAATCACATAAGGAGATGCGAAAAATGAAAATCATCCTTCTGGGAGGAAGCCCGAACAAACACGGCTCATCCAACATGCTGGCGGAGCATTTCAAGCGGGGCGCGGAGGAGGCCGGACACAGCGTAGAGATCATCGACACAGCCCACGCTGACATCCATCCCTGCACCGGCTGCATCCACTGCGGGTATGAAGGCCCCTGCGTGCAGAAGGACGACGTGGAGCAGATCCGAAAGAAGATTCTGGACGCGGATATGCTGGTGTTTGTCACGCCGCTGTATTACTACGGCATGTCCGCGCAGCTCAAAACCATGATCGACCGCTTCTGCGCGTTCAACAGCTCGATCCAGCGCAGGCACATGAAGTCCGCCCTGCTGACGGCAGCGTGGAACAGTGATGACTGGACCTTTGAAGCGCTGGAGGCGCATTATAAAACACTGGTGCGCTACCTGAACCTGCAGGATATGGGCATGGTGCTCGGCTACGGCTGCGGCACACCCTCGATGACAGAGCGATCCGCATTTCCCAAGCAGGCATATCTGCTGGGAAAGCGGCTGAAGTAAGACATGGCTGCGCTTAACGGCATTTCGCGGGAGGAATTTATCATGGAATCAGTAAAGCTGAATAACGGCGTCTGTATGCCGATGGAGGGCTTTGGAGTCTTTCAGGTGCCGGAGGACACCTGTGAGCAGGTGGTCCGGGATGCCATTGCAGCGGGCTATCGGCTGATAGACACGGCCTATTCGTATCAAAACGAGAAAGCAGTAGGCAACGCCATCCGAAGCTGCGGCGTCCCGCGGGAAGAGTTGTTTATCACAACCAAGGCCTACATCCAGCAGATGGGCTATGAAAAAACCAAAGAGGCTTTTGCGGAATCGCTGGACAATCTGGGGCTTTCCTACCTCGACCTGTATCTGGTCCACATGCCCTTTGGGGACTATTACGGCGCATGGCGGGCGATGGAGGAGCTGTACGAGGCGGGTAAGATCCGCGCCATCGGTGTGTGCAACTTCCTGCCGGACCGCCTGCTGGACCTGTGCTGCAATGCCAAGGTCATCCCGCAGATCAACCAGATCGAGCGCCATCCGCATTATCAGCGGGCGGAAGATCTTGCGCTGATGCAGGAATTGGGCGTGCAGCCGCAGGCCTGGGCGCCCTTTGCGGAGGGGCTCAAAGGGATGTTCACCGAACCGGTGCTGCTGGAAATTGCAGAAAAGCATGGCAAAACGCCGGCGCAGGTCATCCTGCGCTGGAACGTGCAGCAGGGCGTGATCGTGATCCCGAAATCCGTTCACAAAGAGCGGATGGAGGAGAATCTGGCCATTTGGGATTTTGCGCTGGATGAGGAAGACATGGAAAAGATTGCGTCGCTCGATCAGGGGTGCCCCTCCATGCTGGATACCAGAAAGATCAGCGAAGTAAAACGGGTCTATGATTACCTGAACAACCCGGTGCTGACCAGTTTGTAAAAAGAAGGGATCTCACATATGAAAACAGCTGTTTTAGGGAAAGCAAGTCCGCTGACCGTCAGCGCGGTCGGACTGGGCTGCATGGGGATGGTGTCCGCTTATCCGCCCATCCCGGAGAAAAAAGATATGGTGCGCTTTGCGCGGGAGGCATTTGAAAAGGGCGAAACCTTTTTTGATACCGCAGAGGTGTACGGCCCGTACACCAGCGAAGAAATTTTGGGCGAAGCGCTGGCGGATGTGCGGGATCAGGTGCAGATCGCAACCAAATTCGGGTTTGATATCCAAAACGGGGTTTCCGTGGGGCTGGACAGCCGCCCGGAGACCATCCGAAAAGCAGTGGAGGGCTCGCTGCGGCGGCTGAAAACCGACCACATCGACCTGCTGTACCAGCACCGGGCCGATCCCAAGGTGCCGGTTGACGCGGTAGCGGAAACGGTTTCCCGCCTGATGGAGGAAGGCAAGGTGCTGCACTGGGGCATGAGCGAGGTATCCGTCCGTACCATCCGGAAAGCGCATGCGCTGCTGCCGCTGACAGCGGTACAAAATGAATATTCCATGTGGTACCGGGATGTGGAAAGCGAACTGCTGCCCGTCCTCGAAGAACTGGGCATCGGTCTGGTATGCTTCTGCCCGCTGGGACGCGGCTATCTGACCGGCAGCCTCAAGCAGGCGGATTTCTCCGCGCAGGATGTGCGCAGCGGGATGCCGCGGTTCGCCAATGAGCAGGCCCTGCGCGCCAATCAGGAGCTGCTGGACTTTCTGCAGGGGCAGGCGGCAGAAAAGGGCTGCACGATGGCGCAGCTGGCGCTCGCATGGATTCTGTCCCGCCGTCCGTGGATCGTGCCGATCCCGGGGACGACAAAGCTGCGCCGGCTGGAGGAAAACATGGGCGCTGCGGATGTGACGTTTACGCCGGAGGAATTGCAGGCGCTCGATCAGAAGCTGTCCAAAATCCAGATCCACGGCGCGCGGTATAACGCGCAGCAGGAAAGCATGGTGGAAAAATAATCTCCAGATATATGATAAAGAAGGTATTTTGTGATGAAAAAGAATATTGGAAACGCGCTGGCGCTGTACCCCACGCCGCTTGTTGTAGTGGGCACAATGGTGGACGGAAAGCCGAACTGGGTGCTTGTCGGCCATCTCGGCATTATCGGACATGACAGGGTGATGGTCAGCCTTGCCCAGACGCACTATACCAACCGGGGCATCAAGGCCACCGGTACGCTGTCCATCAACATCGTGGACGAGGCGCTGCTTCCCAAGGCGGATCACGCCGGCTGTGTCAGCGGCGCGAAAGAGGATAAGTCCGCGCTGTTTGACTATACGGTCGGCGCATCCGGCGCGCCCATAATAAATCAGGCGCCGGTTGTGATGGAATGCACGGTGGACGACATTTACACGACACCGGGCTTTGAGAGCTTTATCTGCAAAATCGAAAACACCTTTGCCGAGGAAAACGTGCTGACGGGCGATGGGAAAATCAATTACCATGCACTCAAGCCGGTTCTGTTTGAGATGCCGACCTATGAATATTTGAGAACCGGTGATGTGATCGCAAAATGTATGAGCTTTGGCAGGTGAGTGCATTGCTATAAAAACACATGCACAGCAGGCTTGTCGGTGCCTTGCACCGGCGAGCCAACCACTATATCGAGGGAGGAAAACCAAATGCAATATACCAGGCTGGGGAATTCAGATCTGCAGGTGTCCCGCATCTGCATGGGCTGCATGGGCTTCGGCGATTCGCAGCACGGCCAGCACAGCTGGACGATCGACGAAGCACATTCCCGTGAGATTATTAAGCGCGGTCTGGAGCTGGGCGTCAACTTTTTCGACACCGCGATCGCCTACCAGAGCGGCACCAGCGAGCAGTATCTCGGCCGCGCGCTGCGCGATTTTGCGAAACGCGATGAAGTGGTCGTTGCGACCAAGTTCCTGCCGCGCACACCCGAGGAGGTCGAGACCGGCGTGACCGGCCAGCAGCACATCGAGCGAATGCTGGACAGGAGCCTGCAAAACCTTGGCATGGACTATGTGGATCTCTATATCTACCACATGTGGGATTACCAGACACCCCTTTACGATATTCTGGAGGGGCTGAACAACATGGTCAAAGCGGGGAAAACACGCTATATCGGTATCTCCAACTGCTTTGCATGGCAGCTCGCCAAGGCCAATGCGCTCGCAGAAAAAGAGGGCTTTGCCAAATTCGTCTCCATTCAGGGGCATTATAACCTGATCTTCCGCGAGGAAGAGCGCGAGATGGCGCCGTTCTGCCGCGAAGAAAACATCGCTATGACGCCGTACAGCGCGCTCGCAGGCGGGCGGCTGTCCAAGCACCCGGGCGAAACCTCCAAGCGCCTGCAGGAGGACAGCTATGCGCAGCTCAAGTACGGCGCGACCGAGCAGCAGGACCGGAAGATCATTGACCGTGTAGCAGAATTGGCGGAGCGGCATGGTGTTTCCATGACCGAGGTTTCGCTGGCATGGCTGCTGACCAAGGTCACGGCTCCGGTTGTGGGCGCGACCAAGCTGCACCATATCGAAGGCGCGGCAAAGGCGGTCGAACTGAACCTCGGTGCGGAGGAGCTTGCCTATCTCGAGGAGCCGTATGTCCCGCACAAGCTGGTGGGTGTGATGGCTCAAAATACCGCGGCTGCGGCGAATGAAAAGCACGTCTGGTCGACCGGCGACCAGAAAATCTGAACCGCGCCGGGAGGAAGTATGCCATGAACCGATTTCTTGTATTTCTGTACGCCATGCTGATGATCCCGACCACAGCCTGCGGGAACGCAGCATCAGCACCGGAGCCTCCAGCCCCGCAGGAAAGTGCGCCGCAGGCCGCAGAACAGGACGCAAATGAAAACATGCAGCCGGAGCCGGCAGTGGGACGGCAGATCCAGATCATTTTTGGTGAGAATACGCTGGTATATGAGCTGAACGACAGCCAGGCTGCCGCCGACCTGTATGACCAGCTCCCGCTCACGCTGGAAATAGAGGATTACAGCACGAATGAGAAAATCTTCTATCCGCCGGAGGCGCTTGACACGACAGATGCGCCGCAGGCGGAAGGCGGGGCGGGCGTTTTGGCCTATTACGAGCCGTGGGGCGATGTCGTCCTGTTTTACGATGACTTCAGCATGAACGGTTCCCTGTATGCGCTGGGACAGATCGCTTCAGGCAGTGAACAGATCCGTGAACTGACCGGGACTGTCACGATCGAAAAGGTCGGGTAGAAGCATCAAACCAAAGGGAAGACATACATGCTTTTCGAAAAATCAGAAACACAAAACCGCTTCCAATGTTCTGGAAGCGGTTTTGTTGTTGCAAAGTTGGCTGTACGCTATAAGCGTTGTTGCGGCATTACGTGAACTATCGTCCGCATTGTTTCAAATTGCGCGTTTTTCCTTCCATTTGCCGCTTTTGTATCTTATGCTAAAAGCAATCGACCGCGCCAGCCAGTCCATGCCCATTGCGATCCATACGCCCACAATCCGCAGTCCCAGCAGCTTGCCGAACAAAAGTGCTGAGCCCAGCCGGAAAACGATCATGGAGCAGATGCCGACGAGCATGGTGAACCGCGCATCCCCCGCTGCACGCAGGCTGTTTGCCAGATTGAATGAGGTGGGATGCAGCAGCAGGGCCAGTGCGTTGTGCAGGACGATCAGCAGCGCCGCAAGGCGGAGCGTGTCCGCG
>USLE01000006.1 GCA_900555465.1 uncultured Butyricicoccus sp. | reverse complement strand
GTCTGCGCATTGAGCAGCATATTGAACGCGGATGCGCTACGCCCGCTGTCCGTGGCTTGAAAAATATGCAGCATAAAGCCCTCTCGCGCAAGGCCGTCTGTCCCTGCCTGCGCGATTATGCCGGAAATTTCCTCATGATCCTGCCCGCAGATCAAAAAGCTTTTCATCCCGATCATGCTGCTGCCCATGAACGGGTCCTCAAAAAAGCCCGCAATGACAAAAGTCTTTTCCACGCCGCTGCGTGCGATGGGAAAGGTGATCCTGTCCCCGATGCGCACGCCGAACATGGAGCAGAGGGACGGGGACACATAGATCTCCCCCGGCGCAGGGATGGAAGGCTCGGTCTGGTATGCAGACAGATCCGCTGTCAAAAGCCTGTACGGATAGTCGTCCGGCTCGTAGGGGATGAGCTGCCCTTCACTGTCCGACTCCTGTTCTCCGATTTGATATTCCGAAAAAACAAGCGGCTGCACCCCCACCTGCTCCACTGCGCCGGATGCTGTGATCTCCTGCACCAACGGTGCGGCATCCTCCAGCCCGGATACCCAAACGGTCAGGTCGCCATACCCCATCCGGTCCATTTCGCTGTTTACATAACGCGCAGAATTCTGCCAGACTGTCAGCACGGCTGCCAGAGACAGGGCAACCAGAAAAAACAGGGAAAATATCCCCAGCATTGTCCCTCTGTGTGCTTTTATATTTGCTGTCAGAAGGGTTTTGATCGCCATGCATTTTGCCTCCTTCACCATGAAAATGATGCCAGCCACGCATTGACCTGCGCTTCCCGTTCCCGCGCCGCGTCTTTCGCATAGTCCGGCAGGGCGGTTTCCCCGCGTATTTTCCCATCCTCCAAATACAGGATGCGGCTTCCCCGGGCCGCAGCTTTCACATCATGCGTCACCATCAGGATGCTCTGCCCCTCCCGGTTGAGCGCTGTAAACAGATCCAGCACTTCTTCGCTGTTCTTCCGGTTGAGCGCCCCGGTAGGCTCATCGGCAAACAGCAGGCCGGGGCGGTTGATCACTGCGCAGGCAATGGCAGCCCGCTGCGCCTCCCCGCCGGAGACCTGCGAGGGCAGGCGGCCGCCTGCATGTGCCGCGTGCGTCCGGCGGAGCAGCGCTTCGGCGCGGGCTGCTGTGCTTTTCCCATCCCGCGTCTTGTCCAGATAGCCGGCCACAGCCACATTTTCCAGCAGCGTAAGGTTGCTCACCAGATTGCCCTGCTGGAACACAAAGCCGAACGACTGCGCACGCAGCTGCGCCAGCCGCTTTTCCGGAAGCTGCTCCAGGCACTCATCCCGATAGCGCACACTGCCGCCGGTGATCCCATCCATGCTGCTCAAGGCATAGAGCAGGGTGGATTTCCCCGCGCCGGACGGCCCCATAATCATGGTGAAATCCCCTTCGTAAATGTCCACATCTATGTGGTCCAGCACGGGTTCCGTGCCGCCCGGGAAGGTCTTCGTCAATCCTCTTGCGCTGAGGAGCGGCTGTCTCATACGGCTTCCTCCGTTTCCGCCATCTGCTGCGTCACGATCAGGTGCTTCTTTCCGGTTTTGGGGTCCGGCCGGATGGCATCCACAAACCGCACATAGAACTGAACATAGTCCAGATGCTTTTCCCGCAGGATATTTCCCATCTGGTGAAGCATTTCCGTCCGAACATGCGCTTTCTGCTCCTCTCCGTTCGTTTCTGCCAGCATTTCAAAGGCATCCGGCGCGATCTGGCGGAACTGGTAATCAAGCAGCCCCTCCACGCAGAAGCCCTCTACGGCCAGCGGATGCAGGAAGTCGCGGCTGCCGTTTGCACTGGTGAACCACAGCATATCCTCGCTGCGCCCCAGCAGGATCTCGGCGCGGGCAAACGGGCTGCCCGGCAGCGGCTCCTTGAGCGCCAGCTGGTCGGATATCCGGTAGCGGATCAGCGGCTGCGCATAATTGTACAGACAGGTCAGGTACATGATGCCGTCTTGCATTTCGATAACGTTCATGTCGTCAAACAGCAGCATGCCGTCCTCTTTTCCTGTCTCAACGCCCAGCGCCAGCGATTCACTCGCGCCGTAGATGTTGACGACCGTGCACCCGAACACCCGCTCCAGATAGCGGCGCAGCCCCGGGCCAAGCGGCTCGCCGCAGGAGATCACGCGGACTACCCGGACGGATACCGCTCCCTTCTCCTGCAGCTCCGCCAGGATTTTGATGGCCGATGGGTAGCCTATGATGATATTCGGCTGAAAGCTGCGCACCTGCTCGATCCAATCCGCCAGCGGTGTGTTGATATCCAGATACATCTGCTTCGCGCCAACGCCGTCGATCCCGTCGCCGACCGCCATTGCTCCGCCGTAGCGGCCGTCCGTTGCTGCAATATAGATGATGCGCGGCCGCCCGAGCAGCAGTTTGAGGATTGCTGGCATGGACATGTCCCACAGCGCGCCGCGGATGATGCCCAGCAGCATCGTCTGCCATGCAGGCTCATCATAAATGAAATACCCCGGCTTCCCTGTACTGCCTGAAGAATGCACCACATGGTATTGCCCGCAATAGGGCTTCCGGTCTGCGGCCCGCTCTGCATCAAAGCGGCGCAGCTCCGCCTGCTTCACATCCGGAACCGTGACCAGTTCGTCAAAATGCTCCATCAGGATTTGTTTGTCGATTGCAGGGAATGCGGAGAGCGGCAAGCTGTCCAGTTTTTCTTCCCGGATGCCGGCCTTTTCAAACGTCCGCCGGTAAAATACAGAGTGATCCCATGCGTGGTGCAGCAGCGCGCGCAGGTTCTGCTCCTGCAGCTCTTTCATCTCCTCTGTGCTGATCCGGGTGTTTTTCATAAAGCCGGATAATGCTTTCAGTGTTCTGAAATAGTTCACGTCGTCCTTCCTTTCCTCGTTATCCTGCAAGCTGGAACAGGTAGCTGTGGCTGTAATCCTCCCGGTGGTAGTACCGTGCCTCCCCTGCCGTCAAATCCATGACAATACTCCATTCGGTGGACTCAAATTCGCCGAAGTTGTCCTTGCTGACGCTGTCCAGCGCATCCCGGACCGCTTCCCTGTCCATCTGCGGGCTGTCTGCCAGCCGGTCCATGAGGATGTCATACCGTTCATGCGACTGTTCGGTCCCTACGCCCTGCTTTTCACCCTCCGCCAGATAGAAATTGGTGACAACAGGCGTTTCTGTGGCAACCATCTCGTTTCCCACATATTCGACCACTACGCTGCGGCCCGTGGCATCCGAGATTGCAAAATGGATCATCATTCCCATAGAACCGTGCAGGTCGTATTGTTCCAGCAATGCCAGCGCTTCCTCCACCGTGGCCGCCCGGTCCAACAGCAAACGAATCGCCGTTGTCGTCGTCAAATCGGGTTTTTCCGTGTCCTGTTCGATCACAGCACTGTCCTGTATCATATTGACGGATACCGCCAGCCCGGCCTCATTCATCCCATCCAGCGGTGCGTACAACGCAGCAAGGGTGCGCACCTCGTCCAGCCGAAGTGCCATACTCACCACGCCGTTTCCTGCATTCTGCGTGATAAAATCCATATTGACCGTGGAAAGCGAAGCATATCCGTTCTCCGGATGCGCCTCCACAATCAAAGCCTCACAGCCGGACCAGTCGAAGTTTCGCCCAAACAGTGTGTGCCCCTCCGGGCTCTGCACAGCGATCGTGCTGCATCCGAACACGCTGCCCAGCAGACCGCCCAGATCCAGACCGGACAACAGATTGTCCGCCAGGTATTGCACGACCTCTCCATCCGAGGATGCGCCGCCCTGCGCTAAAAACCCGTCTAAGCCATAGTCACCGTCATACCGTACCGCAGACAGGCCGCTTTCCAGCTCTGCAATCTCCTGTGTCGGTGTTACTGTCGTCACAGATTCTGTATCCGCTCCGTTACTGTTCGCTGTCTGCTGCATCTGTTCCCCGCCTGCTCCCCTGCATCCGCTCATCATGATCCCTGCCAACAGCAGGGAAAGACAGCTGATACATTTCCTTTTTGCGGCGCTGCGCCTCATCGTTTTCCGAACCTCCCAACGGTTTTGTTTTATGGTTTCAGTATAGTAAAGTCATAATAAAATAGCAAATACTTATTCTTAATATATTTTCATTGTTGAATTCTATAGAATTTCGTGCTATACTGCAGGCAGGGAGGCAGTTGTACCATGGAACTTCGCGTATTGAACTATTTTCTGGCTGTGGCGCGGGAGCAAAGCATTTCCGCGGCTGCCGCGTCGCTGCACCTTTCCCAGCCGACGCTTTCCATCCAGCTCAAAACGCTTGAGGATGAGCTCGGCAAACAGCTGCTGATCCGCGGCACAAAAGGCTCGCGCAAGGTGGTATTGACCGAAGAGGGCATGATCCTCCGGCGGCGGGCAGAGGAGATCCTCGCCCTTGTAAACAAAACCGAAGAGGAGATCACCCGCTCAAACGACAGCATTGCAGGCGATGTTGTCATCGGCACGGGCGAAACCGACATCGTGCGCCTGCTCGCACGCGCTGCCAAGCAGATCCAGCGGCAATATCCGGATATCCACTATCACATCTCCAGCGGCAATGCAGAGTATGTTCTGGAATATCTGGATAAGGGACTGATCGACTTCGGGCTTTTATTCACCGAAACCGACCCGAAGAAGTACGAAACCCTTCCCATCCCGCTTGCCGACCGCTGGGGTGTGCTGATGCGCCGGGATGCGCCGCTTGCGCAGAAAGATGCGATCTGCCCCGCGGATCTCTGGGACAAGCCGCTGATCATCTCCCATCAGAAGGGGGACGACCGGTATCTGGCACAGTGGATGCAGCGGGAAATTTCCGCATTGAACATCGTAGCGACCTATAATCTGGTGTTCAACGCTTCCCTGCTGGTGGATGAAGGTTTGGGTTATGCGCTGTGTTTTGATAAACTGGTCAACACAGCAGACAGCAGTCTTTGTTTTCGTCCCTTTTCCCCTACGCTCGAAGCCTATGGCTTCATTGTGTGGAAAAAATATCAGGTGTTCTCCAAGGCAGCCTCTGTGTTTCTGGACTGCCTGCGTGATTTGCTGGCTCACACAAAGAGCGAAATTCCTCCTGCAGGTCAATGATGCAGCTTGACTCTATGAGCGGGTTCAGCAAACAGGCGGCCGCCGCGCGCAGCGATCGCTTGCCGGGTTGCCTCGTTTGTCATCGTGCCTGTCGACAGGTTCGGCGCTGACATTTCTGCCCTGCTGCACAAACTGTAAAAGAAATTGTATTGATGATCCTGTAGGGTTGTTTTTTGTCGCAACATTCATCCAAAATCGCAAAGCAGCCAGCCGGATCAGCGGCTGGCTGCTTTGCTTATTCTTCAAATCAGTTTTTGATTATTTCAGCGCTGTATTGGCATCCTCTCAGCTATCACCCAAATCAAAAAATTAGCTGCGAACAATCAAGCCCGCAGCCTATGCGGCTCCAAAATCCCAGTGTATGCACCTGCTTGATAGCGCTTGCGCGCGGGAAAACTACGGTATAATTCACAAACCAGATTAGGGCGCTCCCTGGGCTACCGCATCTTCTGAAAAACTTTAACAAGGTTGCCATATAATCGTTGTTCCTGGTCTGCAGCACCTGTATGTCAAACATACAACACAAAATAAATCTCTTTAAAAGCAGAAATCCCAAACTATCAATCGATTGGATAGTTTTTTTGGGGGGCTACTTTTTGTATCGCATTGTGCGTAGTATGATCGAACAATGCCAGTCATTTCTGGCATTGTTTACAGTTATGCATTAGTAGCTTTCGGTTCAATAGATGCTGCTGTAAAATTATCTGTCACTAAAACAGCTCGACCTGTCTCCTCATTTAAACCAATTATCGCTTGACCAAGAGCGCCTGCTCCCGGATGGTAATTTTGTTCTCATCCAGAGCAGGCGCTCCTTTTCTTTATCATTTCCAATCACCGCGCCGGTCTCAATACCAGTCATGCTTTTCGTTCCGGTTGAGCCGAGCGATTTCCTGCATCTCTGCACTGGACAGCACAAAATCGAATACTGAAATGTTCTCGCGGATATGCTCCGGATTGCTCGAGCCCGGAATGACGATCACTCCGTTCTGCAGGTTCCACCGCAGGATCACCTGCGCAGGGGACTTGCCGTGCGCTGCTGCAATCCGTCCGATCACCGGATCGCCAAGCAGTGCGCCGGTGTAGCCGCGTCCGCCCAGCGGATACCAAGCCTGCACTGCAATGCCAAGTCCCTGTATATGCCGCACCACCGCACTGTCCTGATAATATGGGTGGATCTCATTCTGGATCAGCGCAGGCTTCACCGTGACTTTGGGCAGGAAAGCATCTGTTTCCCTAATATAATAGCATGAAATACCGGCGGAGCGCACCTTGCCGTCACGGATTGCCTGCTCGATTGCACGGTAGGCTGTTACATCGTTAGACGCAGGATGGTGCAGGAGCATCATATCAACATAGTCAATGTCCAGCTTTTCCAGCGCCTCATCGATGGCCTTTGCCGCACGGGCATACTGGTTTGGATAGAGCTTGGTGATCACGAAAACCTCTTCGCGCGGCACGCCGGACTGCCTCACCCCCGTGCCGACCTCCTTCTCGTTTCCGTAAAAGGAAGCCGTGTCGATCAGGCGGTACCCGCTCTGCAGGGCGGTGCGTACCGCATCCGTACAGGTACTGCCGTGCAGGGCATAAGTACCCAGCCCCAATGCAGGCATACAGTATCCGTCGTTCAGTTGCACGGCAGGCGCATATCCGTTGCGCCCGCTTGCCAGATCAATACCATTCATGCTTCTCACCTCTGTCCAGCTCACTGATTTGTGCCATCTCGTCCTCGCTCAGCGCAAAGCCGAAAATATCCAGATTTTCGCGGATGTGGTCCGGATCGCTTGACCCCGGGTTGACCACAACGCCCCGCTGCAGATTCCAGCGGAGGATCACCTGCGCCGGGGGCACTTCGTGCGCTTCAGCAATTGCAGCAATCACCGGGTCTCCAAACAGCTCGCTGGTATGGCCACGCCCGCCAAAGGGCGAATAGCCGTTCACCACAATGCCAAAGCTCTGGATATAGGGTACGACCTCCTGCTCCTGATAGTAGGGATGGATCTCGTTCTGTACCACGGCGGGCATGGTATCCACCTGCGGCAGGAATTCCTCCAGCTCCTCGATATACCAGTTGGACAGCCCGATCGAGCGTATCTTCCCCTCCTCTACGGCCTGCTCCATCGCGCGGTAAGCCTCTACATCACCTGTACCAGGATGATGTAGCAGCATCAGGTCGATATAGCCGATATCCAGCCGTGTGAGCGAGCCATCGATCGCGCCCTCCGGGTCGTCAAACTCCGTGGGATATATTTTGGTAGTGACAAAGATTTCCTCCCGCGGCACATCGCTGTCCCGGATGGCACGGCCTATGCTCTCCTCATTGCCGTAGTACGAAGCCGTATCGATCAGCCGGCCGCCTGCCTCCAGCAGCGCCGTGACGGAATTGTAGCATTCCTCGTCCGAAAGGGCGTAGGTGCCAAGGCCTGCAACAGGCATTTCATACCCGCTGCTTAGCAGCACAGTGCCGTTTTCCAGGTCGAACACCGGCGCGGCAGTTTCCTCCACCACGCCCGACGGCGTCGAAGGGGTAGTTCCTGGCTGCGCCTGATCTTCCCCGCAGGCGGTAAGCCCGCTGGCCAGCAGCGCGCCGGATATCCGCATTCTCAAAAAACGTTCTCTCGATCAGCGATAGGCTCTTTCAAAGATCCCCGCACAAGCCTCGTCCGACAGCGGGCAGGGATTGGCAAGGAACAGGCCGCCCATCGTTTCGCGGGCGTTGACTGCCAGCGTCATGGCCTCCTCCCTGGCAAAGCCGTAGTCGCTCATTTTCAGATCCGCCACGCCGCAGGCTTCTTGCAGCTGTGTCAGCGCCGTGAGGAAGTCCTCCGGCTTGTCAGCATCCGGCAGGCCCATTGCACGGGCCATCTTGATGAACTGTGCGTCACAGACATGGCGCTCGATAAAGAAGCGGGCGAACTCCACCGAGATCATGATGAGACCTGCGCCGTGGGGCAGGTTCGGGTGATAGGCGCTCATGGCATGCTCCATCGAATGCTGCGCCGTGGTAGAGTTCAGCTGCATGGTCATGCCGGCGATGGTGCTGCCGTAAGCCACATGCTCGCGCGCCTCCAGATCGTTCCCGTCCTTCACGGCACGCGGCAGATACTGTGCAATGTTCGCAATGGCAGAGAGCGCCAGCGTCTCGCTGAGCAGGTTGACGCCATTGGACATCATGACCTCTGTATTGTGGAACAGCGCGTCAAAGCCCTGGTAGGCCGTGTATTTGGCAGGCACCGTGCGCATCAGCTCCGGATCGACGACCGCCAGTACGGGCACCAGCTCGGGCGCGCCGCCAAAGCCGATCTTCTCATGGGTCTCCAGATTGGAGATCACACCCCAGTTATTGATCTCCGAACCCGTGCCGGCAGTCAGGGTGATGGTGACCTGCGGCAGCGGCTTATTCACCAGCGGCTTTCCCTTGCCCGTGCCGCCGTTCACATAGTCCCACAGGTCGCCCGGATTGGTGGCCATTGCCGCAACTGCAACAGCGGAGTCCAGTACCGCGCCGCCGCCCAGCGCCACGATAAAGTCGCAGCCGTTGTCTCTGGCAACCTGCGCCGCCTCCATGACCAGCTCCTTTACGGGGTTCTCCCGGATATTGGCGCAGACCACATATTCTACACCGGCGCGTGCCAGCTGCGCCTGCGTCTTTTCCAGCGCACCGGAGGCCTTGGCCGACTTGCCTGCTGAGATCAGCAGCAGCGCCTTTTTACCGGGCAGCTTCTGGTCACCGAGCTCGCCGAGCTTGCCGCTGCCAAACAGGAGGTGGGTCGGGTTGTAAAAATCAAAGTGCATCATTGTCGTTTTCTCCTTTTCATATGTAATCGGGTTGATTCCCGTCTTTATGCAATGACCTGATGGCGCTCCGCCTTCTCAGGCGCATCGAACAGGCCGGGCAGCTGCGGGACGATCCGCTGGAAATACGGGGTCCTGCTGTGCGTATCCAGCGCCTGCTCATCCTTCCACTGTTTGATCAGCAGGTGTACGCGCGGGTCTCTGTCCGACTAAAAAAGATGATACGCCATGCAACCCTCCTCTTTGCGCGACTCCCCTGCCAGCTCTGCCATGAGCGTATGGTAGGTTTGGATCTGTTCCGGCTTGATGGTGTGTACAGCAGTAATTGCAAACATGATTGGTTCCCTCCTAATTTCTGTTGCGTTTTTCCATGTGATAGATCAGGTAATCCAGACAGTCAATCTGCCGCTGGCTGACATGGAGCCGGTCGAGCAGCGCGGCGCGGTGCTGCCGCAGCAGGCGGAGCTGCTCCGGTCTCCTGTTCTCCTGCCCCAGCTGTAAAAACCGTTCGATGTCTGCCGTGCCGCAGCCGGCGTCCCTTAAGTTGCGGATCAGCAGCTGGTCTGTTTGTGCGGCATGGTCCATTGCAAACCCTCTTTCCCTGACGGCTTCCGCCTTGTTCTGATACCAGTGTACCGCCGTAGGCGCCGAATAGCAAATACTTTGTTTTTATATAGTGATATGCTTGACAGGCATATCATTTTGCAGTATGCTTTTCCTGAGAAATCACATCCCAGACAGGAGGAAAACGCATGGAACTGCGGGTTTTACGGTATTTTCTTGCAATCGCGCGGGAGGGGTCGATCTCCGGTGCGGCGAACTATCTGCATGTGACGCAGCCCACCCTGTCCCGCCAGATTAAAGACCTGGAAGACGAACTTGGGCAGAAGCTGCTGGTGCGCGGCAGCCATTGCGTGACGCTGACCGCGGAAGGGATGCTGCTGCGCCGGCGGGCGGAGGAGATCGTCTCCATGACAGACAAGACCGAGGAGGAATTCCGCGCTATGAAGGGAAGCCTGAGCGGCGATATCTACATCGGCGGCGGCGAAACCGACGCGATGAACCTGATCGCCGCTGTCTGCCGCGAGATCCAGCTGGAATATCCAGACATCCGCTACCACCTGTACAGCGGCAATGCGCAGGACATCACCGAACGGCTGGACAAAGGGCTTTTGGATTTCGGACTCCTGATCCAGCCCACGGATATCACCAGATACGACTATCTCAGCCTTCCTGCTAAAGACAGCTGGGGCGTGATCGTGCGCAGGGACAGCCCGCTGGCCAAAAAGCCATATGCCGAGGTGCAGGATCTTGTCGGGCCGCCGCTGATTTTCTCCCGTCAGGCGCTGGAGGAACGCGCTGAAGCCAATGAACTCGCCGAATGGTTTGGCCCGGCGTGGCGGGAGCTCAATATTGCCGCGACCTTCAACCTCTGCTACAATGCCGCCGTGATGGCGAAACAGGGCGTTGGCTATGTGGTAAGTCTGGACAAGCTGGTGGACACCTCTGCGGCCAGCCCGCTCTGCTTCGTCCCGTTTCGGCCGCAGCTGGAATCCGGTCTGGATCTGGTGTGGAAAAAGTATCAGGTATTTTCCGCGGCAGCGGAGCTGTTTTTGAACCGGCTGCGTGCGCGGTTTTCTTCAGACAACGGCGTATCCACTGTCCGAGGTATGTCTGGATAGAAAAACGACGCAGGCAGGGATACTGCTTGCGCCGTTTCCGTGAGGAGGATATATTTGCCGCTTTGCGCAAGGTAAAGGAAAGGGATGCGCTTTTGCGGCTGTTTAGTTTGGGAAAACTGATATTTACAGGACTTTGGGGACATACTGCCGCACGATGCTGCGGCAGTGCTCCATGTGTTCTGCCGTCGGGAACTGCACATCCTCGAGGAGGTAGGGCCGTCCCAATTTTTTAAAGGTCTCGGTGCCGAGCTTATGGTAGGGCAGCAGCTGGACGTAAGCCAAGAATGTATAGGCGGTGATTCTTTGCCACAATGTCAAGTGATGAATTGAAAAAAGAGCGTTGCAAAACGACTGCTCGTTCTGCAACGCTCTATTGTGAAGTACATCCCGTTCCTCCGGATGATGGGGAAGTGCTGAAGCAAAGACTGATTCAGTTTTTTTATTCGGAAAAAGAGTTCATCCGGGCCATTAAAAAGCATAATAAAATCTATCTGATCGAAGATCTTTTTCGAAAAGGTTATTGTCCCGGCTGAGGCTGTTGGAATAACAAAATACATTCTGTATGTGCTCGCTTATTCGGTTTATGGTATGATCCGGGCGATGATCGATCAAGATTTTTCTGAAACACCGGAGCAGATTGGAATGATGTTTGCCGAACATAATAGTATTCAAAGCCAATCACTCCGTATGGAGAAAGAAGCCAAAAACTATGAGTAATTCTGTAAAAAAATGCCCTCCCGGCAAAGGGAGGGCATCACCAATATTACGCCGCAATCTCCGGGATTTCCCCGACAAAGTTATACACGATCCTGACTTCCTGCACCTTCTGGCCGTCCACCTTCTTGACCTCGCCAATCAGAATCCGGCTGATGAGCCGGTTCAGCACCGCCTCGTCCAGTTCCTCGATGGTGGCATAGCGACGGATTTCCTTGATAAAGGTGCGGACTTCGCTTTCCTGGGCGTCAGCCCGGCTTTGCATCATCGCCAGGTCATGCAGACGCTTCTGGTTGGCTTCGCAACCCTTTCCCTGCAGAACGGTGACGATGTGCTGACTGTAAAGGAGAATCTGGGACATCATTCTGCGGCATTCACCCTGAACACCTATGGTCACTTGACACAGGCAATGCGCCGCGACAGTGCAGAGCGCATGGAAAAGCTGATCCAGACAACCGTGATTTCCAAAAATGCGTGATTGTCGTCGGGATTGTCGTCAACAATCCTTTCCCTCTCCACACCTGATTGCAGGACCGGATTATCACTTCACAAACAAATATTTTGATATGGCGCAGGCAGCTTCCACGCCTGCGCATTTTACTGCAGTTTATCGCTACTTTGCCTTCTGCATTTCATACTGACTTCCACACAATCACAGGAACACGCTTACCTTGTCCCATTATCCCTTAATAAACCTGTGTAAATTCACATTTCGAGGCTTCACCTTTCAGATGCCGTTGTCGACTTCTGCATTTTTATTTAAAAACAGAGAGGCTGGCCGGCCAGCCTCTCTGTCTGTCGTCATTTTAGATTTTCTTTGAAAAAAGCCTCCAGCTTGTCAAACGGAATCGCGCTCTTCCCTCCGCCGTCATACAGATCCGTGTGCACCGCATCCGGAATAATGAACAGTTCCTTGTTATCCGCATAGGGATTATCCTTCACCATGTTGGCATATGCGTCCTTGCCCATGTAGCAGGAATGCGCCTTTTCGCCATGTATGATCAAAACCGCACTGCGGATCTCGTTGCTGTACTGTAAAATAGGCTGGTTGGTATACGCCAGACTGCCGGTGATATTCCAGCCATTGTTCGAGTTGAGCGAGCGCGCATGATAGCCGCGCGAGGTTTTGTAGTAATCATAGTAGTCCTTCACAAAGAACGGGGCGTCCTCCGGCAGCGGATCGACCACACCGCCGCCCAGCGCGTAGCTGCCGCTTTTGCAGTCCTCCAGCCGCTGGGCATTCAGCGCCTGCTTTCTGGCATAGCGCGCGTCGGCGAAATCCTCCGCGTCAAAATAGCCCTTTGCATTTACGCGGGACATGTCGTACATTGTCGAGGCCACTGTTGCCTTGATGCGGGTATCAATGGCCGCCGTATTCAGCGCCAGTCCGCCCCAGCCGCAGATGCCGATGATACCGATTTTCTCCGGATCGGCCTGCCCGCACAGAGACAGGAAATCCACAGCCGCCTGAAAATCCTCTGTATTGATGTCCGGCGAGGCGGTATAGCGGGGTTCCCCGCCGCTTTCCCCGGTGAAAGACGGGTCGAAGGCCATAGCAAGAAAGCCGCGCTCCGCCATCGTCTGCGCATACAGGCCGGAGGCCTGCTCCTTCACCGCGCCGAACGGCCCGCTTACAGCGATTGCAGGCAGTTTTCCCTCTGCATCCTTCGGCATATACAGATCCGCCGCCAAGGTAATCCCGTAGCGGTTGCAGAAAGCCACCTTTCTATGCTCAACCTTATCGCTTTTCGGGAACGTTTTATCCCATTCCTGTGTCAGCTTCAGTTGTTCCATACTGAAAAATCTCCCTTCTTTTTTCTGTCTTGATTCTGCTTTATATCGTGTATTTTCTGTCAGCATTGCCGGATAACAGTCTGCTCGTATTTTTGCATGCCCTGCTGGAAACAACGCAGCCTGTCTGGCAGCCTATCCTTCGGACATTCCGCGTTGATCTCCAGAATGTCCGCCTGACCGCTGCCATACCAGGCGCTATCTGCAAAATGTGTGCCAGCCTGAGCAGGGATAAACGGGACTGCCGCGCGGATACATCCAATGACGTTCGCGCAATCCAGCCGCACCATAGTTCCTGCCTTGGACGGCAGCACCCGCAGCTCAGGCAGCTCCCTGTCAATAAAATCACATATGGCCTTTTTATTTTCCCAAATGGCAGCGCACCGGCTGTCCAGCCAGTCCGCCCCCTGCGTAAAGGACGCGGTCACTGCCGATACGGCGAATGCGTTCGGCTGATCAATTCCATTCGTATGCAGCACGCACTGCACTTTGCGGCGCAGCCGTTCATTCGGGATCACTGCCGCCGCGGTTTGCAGCCCATGCAGGCAAAATGGCTTTTCCGGCGATATGCAGGTAACACTGTTGTCCCTGCACGCTGCCGAAACCGACGCAAAAGGAATATATGTACAGCCCGGGTCGGTCAAATCACAGCTCGTTTCATCTGAGAGTACTGCCACATCATATTTTTTGCAAAGCGCTCCGATCTGTACCAGCGTGTTATGTTCCCACACCGTTCCCGTCGGACTGTGCGGATTATCCAGCAGCAGCATGGTAAGCTGCGGATCGGAAAGATGCCGCTCCATCTGCGCAAAATCCACACGGTACGTTCCTCCGCTGTATTGCAGCGGGCACGGCAGGACTTGTCGCCCATTGCTGCGCACCAGTTCTGCTTCCGCCCGATCAGCCGGCATCAGGAGCAGCACCTTTTCCCCAATGCCTGTCAGCGCACGAAGGATGCAGGAAAGAGCCGATTTCACACCTGCTCAGTACAGCAGCCAATCCTTTTCCATTGCGAATCCATGCCGCTGTTTCCACCAGCCGATATACGCACGGTACCATTCATCACAGAGGGATAAACCGGTAAATACACCCTGCGCGGCCCATGTCTCCAACGCAAGCCGAACCGGCGGCGCTGTAAGGCAGCGCCCGTCATCAGTCCACTGCATGTCCGCCGCGCTTTCCTTTTTATGATACATCGTGTTGCCTCCCATCAGGACTGCACCTCGAACGAAACGGAAACCGCGCCGTTTCCCAATGCGTCTGCCAGACCAGCCGGGTCCTCCACCGATCCCAGGCGGGTATACGCATAAGTGGTGGGGAAATCCTCATAAAACAGAACCACGCAGTTGTCCCGATACAGCATCAGATCCCCAGCATGGATCTGCCCGACCTGCTGCGGATCAGCGGGCAAGGCGTTCTCCAGATCATAATATTTTTCGTTCCCGTTCAATTCCGTCATGGAGAGCGTCATCGGACACTGCTCCAGAAACGCGCGGGCTGTCGGGTTGTCCTCCATCACAACTGTAAAGGTCCGTCCTCCGGCTTCGATGCGAAGCGACGGTATGTCCTGACCGGGTTCAGTTTGCTGGGTATTATCTTCGCCGCTCAGCCACCGGTACAGCATCATCGCACTTTCTGCCCGTGTGACCAGCCCCGCCGGTTCGAAACGGTTTTCTCCTCTGCCGCTGATAATGCCGGTTTCCCGCGCCCAATCGACTGCATCCACTGCATAGGCGGAGATCATCGTCTGAT
>USLE01000005.1 GCA_900555465.1 uncultured Butyricicoccus sp. | reverse complement strand
TTTTTATTGCCGAGGTGATTTATTTGCAAAAAAACGACCAAACTTTCATGCGCCGCGCGCTCGAACTGGCAAAACGCGGCGCGGGGCGCGTCAGCCCCAATCCGATGGTCGGCTGCGTGATCGTCAAGGACGGCCGCATCATCGGCGAGGGCTGGCACGAGCAGTGCGGCGGCCTGCACGCCGAGCGCAATGCGCTCCAAAACTGCACCGAGGACCCCGCGGGCGCGGATCTGTACGTCACGCTCGAGCCGTGCTGCCACTGGGGCCGCACCCCGCCCTGCACGGATGCGATACTGGAGCACAAAGTCGGCCGTGTGTTTGTCGGCTGCCTGGACCCCAACCCGCTCGTCGCGGGCAAGGGCGCGCAGATCTTACGCGACGCGGGCATCCCGGTCGAGACCGGCGTGTGCGAGGACGAGTGCCGCCGGCTCAACGAGGTGTTCTTCCACTTCATCACACACAAAACCCCCTTTGTGGTGCTCAAGTACGCCATGACGCTGGACGGCAAGACCGCCGCCCACACCGGCGACAGCCGCTGGGTGACCGGTGAAGCCGCCCGGGCGCACGTCCACGAAACGCGGAACCGCCTGACCGGCATCATGGTCGGCGTGGGCACGGTGCTCGCGGACGATCCCCTGCTCACCTGCCGCATGGCGGGCGGCCGCAGCCCGGTGCGCATCATTTGCGACAGCCGCGCGCGCACCCCGCTGGACAGCCGGATCGTCCGCACGGCGCGCGAAGTGCCGACCATTCTCGCGGTCGCGGAGCAAAATGAACGCACCGCAGCGCTTGCTGCCGCGGGTATCGACATCCTGCTGTGTAAGGCAGATGCGCAGGGACACGTCTGCCTCACCGATCTGATGGAACAGCTCGGCGCGCGCCAGATCGACAGCATCCTGCTCGAGGGCGGCGCGGCGCTTGCCTTCTCCGCGCTGGAATCCGGTATTGTGCGCAAGGTGCAGGCATACATCGCGCCCAAGCTGATTGGCGGCGCGGATGCAAAAACGCCGGTCGGCGGCGCGGGCTTTGCCAAAATGGCGGACGCGCTCACGCTGCAAAACCTGACCGTCACCCCGCTGGGGGAGGATTTCCTGCTGGAAGGAGATTTGCCATGTTCACCGGCATCATCGAAGAAATAGGCACGGTGCGCCGCATCGAGCGCGGCGCCAGGGGCGCGCGGCTGACCATCGGCGCGAAAAACGTGCTCGAGGGCACAAAAATCGGCGACAGCATCGCCACAAACGGCGTGTGCCTGACCGTCACCACCATGACAGCGGACAGCTTCACCGCGGACGTGATGGCCGAATCCCTGCGCCGCTCCGGGCTGGGCGCGCTGCAAAGCGGCTCGCCGGTCAACCTGGAGCGCGCCATGCCCGCGGACGGCCGCTTCGGCGGGCATATCGTGTCCGGCCACATCGACGGCACGGGCACGGTGGCCGCCCTCCGACGCGAGGACAACGCGGTCTGGGTGACCGTGCATGCCGCCCCTGCCCTGCTGCGGTACATTGTCGAAAAAGGCTCGATCGCGATCGACGGCGTCAGCCTGACGGTCGCCGCAGTGGATGCGGACGGGTTTTCGGTATCCATCATCCCGCACACAGGCGCGCAGACCATCCTGCTCGGCAAAAAACCGGGCGACACGGTCAACCTCGAGTGCGACGTGATCGGCAAATATGTCGAAAAACTGCTCGGGCCCCATCAGGAGAAACCGGGCAGCGGCATTACGATGGATTTTCTGGTACAGAACGGATTTTAAGGAGAGACAGTACAATGAACAATCTGGTTGAACAGGCGCTAAGCGACCTGCGGGCGGGCAGGATGGTGCTCGTCATCGACGACCCCGACCGCGAAAACGAGGGCGACCTGATCTGCGCGGCGGAATTCGCCACCACGGAAAACGTCAACTTCATGGCGACCCACGCCAGGGGCCTGATCTGTACTCCCATGTCGGGCGCGCTGGCGGACGCCCTCGGCCTGCCGCCGATGGTGGAGGACAACACGGACAACCACGAGACCGCTTTCACGGTCTCCATCGACTACAAGGACACGACCACCGGCATTTCCGCTGAAGAACGCGGCCTGACCGCCCGCATGTGCGTGGCCGAGGGCGTAAAGCCGTCCGACTTCCGCCGCCCGGGGCACATGTTCCCGCTGCGCGCGGTCGAGGGCGGCGTGCTCAAGCGCACCGGCCACACGGAGGCGACAGTCGACCTGTGCCGTCTGGCAGGGCTCGCGGAATGCGGCCTGTGCTGCGAGATCATGCGCGAGGACGGCACCATGATGCGCACGACCGAGCTCAAGCAGTTCGCGCAGCAGCATGACCTGACCATGCTGTCGCTTGCGGACATCATCGCCTACCGCTGCCGGACCGAAACGCTGGTCGAGCGCGTGGCGTGCGCCAAGTTCCCCACGCGGTACGGGCAGTTCATGATCTACGGCTATGTCAACAAACTCAACGGCGAGCACCATGTCGCCATGACGATGGGCGACGTGGGCAATGGCGAGCCCGTACTCGGCCGCGTGCACTCGGAGTGCCTGACCGGCGACGCGCTCGGCTCGGCGCGCTGCGACTGCGGCGAGCAGTACGACGCGGCAATGAAGATGATCGCCCGCGAGGGGCGCGGCGTGCTGGTCTACATGCGGCAGGAGGGCCGCGGCATCGGCCTGATTAACAAGCTCAAGGCTTATGAATTGCAGGATCAGGGTCTGGACACGGTCGAAGCGAACGTGGCGCTCGGCTTCCCGCCCGACCTGCGCGACTACGGCATCGGCGCGCAGATCCTGAGCGACCTCGGTGTGCACAAGCTGCGCCTGATGACCAACAACCCGACCAAGGTGGTTGGCCTCGGCGGCTACGGCATCGAGATCGTTGAGCGCGTGCCCATCCAGATCGCGGCCAACCCGTATGACGCATTCTACCTCAAGACCAAGCAGGTCAAGATGGATCACATGACACAGTACAAGTAAAAAAGAGATATAAAGGAGAAGATCGACATGAAAGTACTCGAAGGAAAACTGGTAGCAGGCAAGGGCAGATTCGCGATCGTCGCCTCGCGTTTCAATGAATTTATTGTCTCCAAACTGATCTCCGGTGCGGAGGACGCCTTTGTCCGTCACGGCGTGGACACGGACGACATCACGCTGGTGTGGGTGCCGGGCGCGTTTGAGCTGCCGCTGGCGGCCATGAAACTCGCGCAGTCGGGCAAATACAGCGCCATTGTGTGCCTGGGCGCGGTCATCCGCGGCTCGACCAGCCACTACGAGCTGGTCTGCAGCGAGGCTGCCAAGGGCATTGCGCAGGTGGGCCTCAAGACCGGCGTGCCGGTCACCTTCGGCGTGGTGACGACTGAGAACATCGAGCAGGCGATCGAACGCGCCGGCACCAAGGCGGGCAACAAGGGCGCGGATGCGGCGCTCACCGCGCTCGAGCTGGCCAATCTGATGCCGCAGCTCTGATCTGCCATACCTTAATATATAATACCACATTTCTTCAATTTTCGATAAAGAAGGCAGCGCCCCGGCCGATTACCGGCCGGGGCGCTTGCCCTGTTCCCCACTTTTCTGTCAGTCGATATTCAGCGCCTCGCGCAGCACATGCAGGCTTGCTAGGTGCCCGTCCAGCATGGACAGCGTCAGGTCCTCCATTTCCAGGGAAATCTCATCGTCGTAGCCCGACATGCGCACGACCGAGAAGAATTCCTTCCACCATTTGGCGTCGTGCCCCGCGCCGACCGCAACATAGTTCCATGCACGCCGTGCAAAAGCGTCGATCGGCTTGGTATCCAGCATACCGTTGGGCTGCCAGTACCGGCGCTCTGGCCGGGAGTCCTTGCCGTGGATATGGTAGATCGCGCCGTGCTCGCCCAGCACACGCGCCGCTTCGATCGGGTCGCCGCCCATCCAGAACAGATGCGAGGGGTCGAGGTTCATGCCCACCATCGGGCCGACCGCCTCGCGCAGCCGCAGGCAGGTTTCCGGGTTGTACACCAGCTGCATACCGTGGTTTTCGAGCGCGATCTTCTCGATGCCGCAATCCTGCGCCATCTTAACGATCTCCTTCCACGCGGGGATCGCGACCTCGTTCCACTGGTAATCCAGAATATCCTGCGTTTCCGGCGGCCACGAGGTCGTGATCCACACCGGGGTCCTGTCGCCCTTGCAGCCCGCAGGCAGGCCGCTCATCATCACGATCTTTTTCACGCCCAGCATGCGCGCCAGCTCGAACGTCTTTTTGGTCACGTCCATCTCTTTTTCATACGCGAGCGGGTTGCCCGAGCAGTTGAGCGCGCACAGCTCGAGCCCCTTTGCGCGCATCGCGTCGTACCACTTTTCGCGCGCCGTTTTGTCGCTTACCAGCAGATCAAGGTCGCAGTGCGGCGCGCCCGACCAGTTGCCCGTGCCGATTTCGAGCGCAGCGATCCGCTGCTCCACGCAGAAGTCAAGCATCCTGTCGTACGGCATATCCAGCGTACAGGTTTTAATGGCAAGTTTCACGATACCCCTTCTTCCCGATCAAGATGCAATCATTTTACCATACTGTAACCTTTATCCGCAAGAGATTTTCCCAAAATATATCCAAACCATCGGCAATTTTGCCCTATCTTTGTTATCAGATTTGTCTAAAAAGCCAAAAATTGCACAATGCACACCGCGGTCCGCGTCTCGTTCCAGCCATTCTTTGTAAACCTGCACAATTCCCGCCCGAGGCTCCTCGCTCTTAACGACAAAAATAACAACAAACACTTGCCAAAGCCGCCATCATGCATTAGAATAGTAGCAGGACGTTGGAGCGTTCTGTCGCCCTGCAGTCTGGCAGGGTAAAAACGAAGAGCAGGTCAGGCAGGCCATGTTTACAGAAAACATATGTTTTCTGTTTACAGTCTGTCTATCCCCTGCAAAAAAAGGAGAGAGGTTTTATCATGAAGAAGAGACTATTGGCAATGCTGCTCGCAGCCGCAATGTGCACCGGCCTTGCTGCATGCAGCAGCGACACCGGCACAGCGACCACCCCGGAAGGCGGCGAAACCGCTGAAAGCGGCGACGGTTCCTACAACATCGACGTCATCCTCAAGACGACTGCTTCCGAGTACTGGCAGTACGTACAGGCCGGCGCAATGGCTTACCAGAAGGACAACCCGAACGTAACGGTTACCGTTAAGGGTGCTCCGTCTGAGACCTCCTATCAGGAGCAGCTGAACATGATCCAGACCGACCTGGCTGGCGATTATGACGGCTTCGTCATCGCTCCGCTGCAGGCTGACATGGTAGCGAACCTGATCGAAGGCCAGACCAAGCCGATCGTTGCAGTTGACACCAAGATCGAAGCGCCTGAGGTTATCTCCTTTGTCGGCACCGGCAACGAGTCTGCCGGCGCGCTGGGCGGCGCGGCTGCTGTAGAGGCTGCCAAGGCTGCTGGCTGGACCGACATCAAGGCGATCGAGATCGCCGGCGTTCAGGGCGACACCACCAACACCGACCGTATGAACGGCTACATGAAGGGCATCGAAGAGGCCGGCGGCGACTTCCTCGAGGACGAGGTTCAGTACGCTGACGCAGTCGCTACCAAGGCTGTTGACGCAATGAACGGTATCATGTCCCGTTACCCGGACGGCATCGCTATCATCTGCGCGAACAACGACGATATGGCGATCGCAGCTGCAAAGGCTGCTGCTGATTCCGGCAACGAGGCGTATGCCAACACCATCTTCCTCGGCTTCGACGGCATCCAGTCCGCTTGCGACGCGATCCTCGAAGGCCGTCTGACCATGTCCGTTGCGCAGCAGGGCTACGAAATGGGCTACATGGCTGTTGAGGCTGTTGTAAACAACCTGAACGGTGAAGAAGTCGAAGAGTTCATCGACTCCGGTGCGGACGTTGTTACTGCTGACAACGCGCAGGAGCGCAAGGAGACCCTGCAGGGTTACCTCGATGCGCTTGAGGCGTAATCCGGTCTAACTGTATATCGGGTGTAAGTAGTATCCACGGGTAACGCCCCTGTAAACGATTGAACAATCATACAGGGGCGTTGCTTTTTCAAGGCATCCGGCGCACTCCCCTCTGCCGGACAGGCATACCTCATCATGATCTGGACCAGCCGTGCCGAGAGCGGTTTTGGTCGAGGTTTGCGTCAATCCCCCATCTCGGAGAAGAAAAGGTGATTATGCAATGAGTGAATACGTAGTAGAGCTGAAAAACGCAACCAAGCGGTTCCCGGGCGTAGTGGCTCTGAAAAACATGAACCTCGCTGTCAAGCCGGGCGAGATCCTCGGCCTGATCGGCGAGAACGGCGCAGGCAAGTCGACACTCATCAAGGTTTTGACCGGCGTGCATCAGGCCGACGAAGGCCAGATCTTCGTCAACGGCGTGGAGCAGCATTTCAAGGACCCGAATGATTCGGCGGCTGCGGGCATCGCATGCGTATATCAGGAATTAAACATTGAGAAACTGCTCAGTATCACGGATAACATTTTTATCAACAAGTGGATTAAAAAGGGCGGCCTGCTCGATTATGCAACCATGCACAAAAAGGCTAAGGAAGTCATGCTTTCCCTCGGTCAGGATGTTGACCCGACCAAGCCGGCGGGCAACTTCGGTATGGGCGTGCAGCAGATGATCGAGATCGCCAAGGCGGTCCTCATTGATGCGAAAATGATCATCATGGACGAGCCGACCTCTTCGCTCGGCGAAAAAGAGGTTGAGCAGCTGATGAAGACCTGCCGCGAGCTTCGTGACCGCGGTATCGGTATTGTGTTTGTATCGCATAAGCTGGAAGAGCTGTTCGAGCTTTGCGACCGCGTTACGGTCATCCGTGACGGCGAGTACATCTGGACGAAAAACATCAGCGACACGGACAACGACGACCTGATTGCAGGCATGGTTGGCCGTACGCTGGAAAACCAGTTCCCGAAGGAATTCGGCACCAAGGGCGAATGCTTCCTCAAGGCCGAGCACCTGGTGGAAGGCGGCGTGCTGGACGATGTAAGCTTTGAAGCTTACGGCGGACAGATCCTCGGCTTCGCCGGACTGGTCGGTGCCGGCCGTACCGAGACGATGCGCGCGATCTTCGGCGCAGACCCGCTCGACGGCGGCAAGGTATATATCCACGGCAAGGAAGTCAAGATCAAGACCCCGAGCGACGCCATCAAGGCCGGCATCGCGTTCCTGACCGAAGACCGTAAGGGTCAGGGCCTTGTTCTGGCGCAGACGATCCGCACCAACCTGATCCTTGCCAACATGAAGGGCTTCAGCAACGGCCCCTTCCTGGACGACAAGAAGATCCTCGAAAGCGGCGAGAAGAACATCGCTGCACTGCGCATCAAGACCCCGTCGATCGACGAGATCGTCGGCCAGCTTTCCGGCGGCAACCAGCAGAAGGTGGTTATCGGCAAGTGGGTCAACACAGATGCAGATATCTTCATCTTTGACGAGCCGACCCGCGGTATCGACGTCGGCGCAAAGGTTGAGGTTTACAATGTAATGAATGACCTGGTAAAGCAGGGCAAATGCGTAATCATGATTTCCTCCGAAATGCCCGAGATCCTCGGCATGAGCGACCGCGTCATCGTCATGCGCGGCGGCAAGGTTATGGCGGATGTTGACCGCGACAGCAAGCATTTCAATCAGGAAGATCTCATGAAGGCAGCATGGGGAGGTACTTTAGATGACTAAGACGAAGAAAAAGGGTAATTTTAACCAGCTCGGCGTACTGATTGCATGGCTTCTGCTGTGTGCGGTGCTCTCCTTTATCACCGGAGGCCGCTTCCTTCGCATGAGCAACCTGATGAACGTACTTGATCAGACGGCGTTCAACGCGATGCTGGCAATCGGCATGCTGCTCTGCCTGATCACCGCCGGTATCGACCTTTCGGTCGGTGCGAACGCAGTATTCTGCTCCTGTATCGGCGGTATGCTCGTCCTCCGCGGCGTTGAAAATTCCTTCCTCATCATCGTTGTGATGATCATCTGCGGTACTCTGGTCGGTCTGGTCAACGGCCTGCTGCTGACCCGTCTGCACCTCCCCCACCCCTTCGTATCGACCCTCGGTATGAAGAACTTCCTCTGGGGCATGGCGCTGCTGGTAACCGGCTCTTCGATGGTTTCCGGCTTCCCGGATGGCGTTATGTGGCTGGGCAGCGAGAGCGTTGGCGGCGTTAAGGTCAGCTTCATTCTGGTTATCATCCTTTACATCATCATGCACATCCTGCTGACCCGCACCGCGCTGGGCCGCTCGATCTTCTGTGTAGGCGGCAACCCGGAAGCTGCGCGTCTGTCCGGTATCCATTCGGACAACGTCCTGACTTTCTGCTATGTGGTTTCCGGCTTCTGCGCAGCGCTGGCTGGTATCATCACCGTCGGCCGTACCTCGATCTGCAACGGTACTGATGCGATCAATCCGTACGATACCGACGCGATCGCGGCCTGCATCATCGGCGGCGCTTCGTTCATGGGCGGCAAGGGCACCATGCTCGGCACCATGCTTGGCGCTCTGATTATCGGCACGCTCCGCAACGGCTTCACCCTGATGGCTGCTTCTTCGGCTATTCAGAACATCGTGCTCGGTCTGGTTATTATCGTCGCTGTATTCATCGACGTTACCCGTGAGCGTCTGGAAGCTAAGGCTCGTCGTCTGGCTGCAAAATAATCACTCATTTGCATATTTTGAAAAGGCTCTTGCTTCAAGCAGGAGCCTTTTCGTATTTCTGCACAGCACCCTTGCGCGTAGGGCCTATTTGTGAGACAATAGAGAGGCAGGAAGGCCCCAACGCCTTTCTGCCCTATCCATAGAGCAAGGAGAGATAGCTATGCTGAACATTGGTGTCATCGGCTGCGGCGCGATCGGCCGCGACCATATCCGCCGCCTGAACGATCTGGTGCCCGGCTGTCAGGTCGTGGCCTGCGCCGACTATTTTGAGGAGGCGGCCGCCAAAACCGCCGCCCAGTATGAGGGCCTCAAGGCCTGCAAAACCGGCGAAGAACTGATCGCCGCCCCCGAGGTGCAGGCGGTCGTCATCACCTCTTCCGACCCGAGCCATGCGGGCTATGTGCTGGAAAGCATCGCACACGGCAAATACGTATTCTGCGAAAAGCCGCTCGCACAGAACGCTGCGGACTGCGAAAAGATCATCGAAGCGGAGCTCGCGCACGGCAAGCGTCTGGTACAGGTCGGCTTCATGCGCCGCTATGACCGCGGCTATGCGGAGATGAAGCGCATCATCGACTCGGGCGAGCTGGGCGCGCCGTTGATGATCCATGCCTGCCACCGCAACGTATCCCAGCCGGACGGCTTCCAGACCGAGATGGGCGTGTCCAACGTCGCCATTCACGAGCTGGATATCTGCCGCTGGCTGCTGAGCGACGAATACGAGAGCGGTCAGGTGCTCAAGGTGCGCCAGTCCGCCTGCTCGACCAAGGGCTACGACAACCCGCAGATCGTGCTGCTGGAGACCAAGTCGGGCGCGCGCATCGACGTTGAGGTACAGGTTGCCGACGCCTACGGCTATGATATCCAGTGTCAGGTCGTGTGTGAAAAGGGCACGGTCAATCTGCCTGACCCGTATGCGGTCGTCAAGCGTGCGAACGCGACCCGCTCCTTCCCCATCCTGACCGACTGGAAGGACCGCTTTATCGAGGCGTACGACATCGAGCTGACCCATTGGGTCAAGACGCTCGCCGAGACCGGCGCGCCGGACGGCCCCTCCGCTTGGGACGGCTATGCGGCCTGCGTGGCGGCGGACGCGCTCAACCGCTCGCGCGGCACCGGCAAATTCCTGCCCATCGAGATGATGGACAAGCCGGCTCTGTACAAGTAAAGCAACTATTCGCGAACCAAAAAGGCATGGCCTGCAATTGCAGGCCATGCCTTTTTCTGTTTTGGAGAAAGAAACCGCTCTGGCGCGCAGCAACCGTCTGAGAGCATCCGAATGCGCCCTGACACCCCGTCGGGCGGCGTCTACGGATCGCTCATGCTTCCCTCTCCTGCCGCTGTTTTCTCCGCTTGCGTATCCGAATCACAACACAGGCTGCACCCATCAGCAAAGCGACAGCTGCTGCGACCGCTGCGCGGATATCATATTCCGCCAGACCCTCGATTTTGACGTGCGCAAGCAGCTCCTGCATCTGCGGATAGGTCCAGCTTTGGTTTTCCTCCAGCGTAACGGTCTGTATGTCGCCCTCATGTTCCATGCCCTCGACCTGTATCTCAGCCTGCGTCAGGCAGGTGACCTCAGCGAGCGCACCATCCCGGATGCAGACTGCCATCACCGCACCCGAGCCCGGCAGTGCGCCGACCAGATAGGTCCGGTCGGCCTCGATCCCTGCCTGCCGCACCTTGTCCGCCAGGCTGTCTCCCGCATCGCAGAATTCCACGGATGCACAGCCCCATTCCCCGTTTTTTTCCTGCGCCATACCGACGATCATCAGCCGCCCGGGCACCTCGACCGGCACATACCAGGCAAAATCCTTTTGTGCGCGGATCTGCGCCTCAAACGCCTCTGCAGTCGTGATCTCCGAGGCAAAAAATCCATCGGCCAGATAAAGCGGATACGCCTTCGACAGGTCGATATCCGCCTCATCGATCGCCGGCAAACCTTCCTCCTGCAAAACGCCATTCAGCACAGGAACAAGATCCGGGATTTCCGCCTGAATCGGCTCATAGTCCCCGGTTTCGGACAGACGCACCAGCCCGTCGGAGGCTGCGTGCGATGTGCCCGGCAGCACCAAAACCACGGCCAGCAGCACAAAAATCTTTTGCAGCGTTTTCATATCCCGCATCCTCCTTTGCCTGCTAGACGGCAGCCGTCCGCTCACCTGTTTTCGCCCCACACCGTATTCGCATTCTGTTACCACAACCATAACACGCCATATATTTCCTGTCAACCTGATTGCTTTACCGTGCAATCCAAATCAGAACAAAACCCCCGTATTCATCGAATACGGGGGTTCTATGATCTGCTGTATTTCCGATTATTTTTCGCTGAATGCGTCCTTGACCTTATCCCAGAAGCCCTTGCGTTTGGACTGATTTTCATCGGTCGCGCTTTCTTCAAATTCGCGCAGCAGCTTCTTCTGCTTTTCAGACAGGTTCTTCGGCACCTCGATGTTGACGCGCACATACTGGTCGCCGCGGCCGCGGCCGCTCACGTTCTGGATGCCCTTGCCCTTCATGCGGAACATCGTGCCGGTCTGCGTGCCCTCGGGCACCTTGTACTCCACACGGCCGTCGATCGTCGGCACCTGGAGCGTATCGCCCAACGCTGCCTGCGTAAATGAGATCGGGATTTCAACGTAAACGTCCTGCCCCTCGCGGGTGAAGATCGGATGCGGACGGATGGACACGGTCACGAACAGGTCGCCTGCCGGGCCGCCGTTGACGCCTGCGTTGCCCTGCCCACGCTGTTGGATGGACTGTCCCTCGTCGATACCGGCGGGGATGTTGACCTTGAACTTGCGTGTCTTGCGCACGCGGCCCTGTCCGCCGCACTTGGCGCACGGCTTTTTGATGATCTTACCCGTGCCGCGGCAGTTCGGGCACGCAGACTGCGTCTGGAACATACCGAGCGGCGTGCGCTGGGTCTGGGTCACCGTGCCGGTGCCGCGGCAGTTCGGACAGGTCTCCGGACTCGTACCGCGCGCCGCGCCCGTGCCGCCGCATTCGTCACAGTTCTCGATGCGATTGACCGAAATCTCCTTTTCGCAGCCAAACGCCGCTTCCTCAAAGGACAGGATGACGCTCTGCCGGATGGACTCGCCGCGCTGCGGCGCGTTGCGGCGCTGCGAGCGCCCGCCGCCAAAGCCGCCGCCGAAGAACGAACCGAACAGGTCGCCGAGGTCGCCCATGTCGAACCCGCCGAAGCCGCCCGCACCTGCGCCGCCGCCATAGCTCGGGTCGATGCCTGCAAAGCCGAACTGGTCGTACTTGGCGCGCTTGTCCTTATCGGACAGCACCTCGTACGCCTCGTTGACTTCCTTGAATTTGTCCGCGGCTTCCGGATTATCTTTATTTAAATCGGGGTGGTACTTGCGCGCCAGACGGCGGTAGGCTTTTTTCAGTTCGTCCTCACTTGCGCCCTTCTGTACGCCCAGCACCTCGTAATAATCTCTTTTGTCAGCCATTATGATCCCTCAAATGGTAATGAAATTACAGTGCCGTAGGGCGGCAACGCCCCGGCCTGCCGCAAACGCGGCGGCCATGAAGCGTTCCGCCCTACCCTGCTGATTACTTGTTGTTGTCGTCGTCCTTGACCTCGGTGAAGTCTGCGTCGACGAAGTCGCCCTGCGGGCCTCCCTGCGCGCCTGCGCCCGGCTGGCCGCCCATGTTCGGGTCGCCCTGCGGCGCCTGCTGCTGGTAGATCTTGCCCGCCAGATCGCTGAACTTCTTGGAAAGGCCGTCGGTCGCCATCTTGATCATCTCGGTATCCGTGCCCTTGAGCGCTTCCTTGACCTTGTCGATCTCGGCCTGCACGCCCGCCTTCTCGTCAGCGGACAGCTTATCGCCCAGATCGGTCAGCGCCTTCTCGGACTGGAACACGAGCTGCTCTGCGCTGTTGCGCACTTCAACCGCTTCCTTGTTCTTCTTATCCTGCTCCGCGTACTGCTCAGCCTCGTGCATGGCCTTGTCGATCTCCTCCTGCGAGAGGTTGGTGGACGCGGTGATCGTGATCTTCTGCTCCTTGCCGGTGCCCAGATCCTTTGCGGATACGTTTACGATGCCGTTTGCGTCGATATCAAAGGTAACCTCGATCTGCGGTACACCGCGCGGCGCCGGCGCGATGCCGTCCAGCGTAAAGCGGCCGAGGGTCTTGTTGCCCGCTGCCATTTCGCGCTCGCCCTGCAGGACGTGGATCTCAACCGAGGGCTGGTTGTCAGCCGCGGTGGAGAAGATCTGGCTCTTCTTGGTCGGGATGGTGGTGTTGCGCTCGATCAGCTTGGTGCATACGCCGCCCAGCGTCTCAATGCCGAGGGACAGCGGGGTAACGTCGAGCAGCAGGACGTCCTTGACCTCGCCGCCGAGGACGCCGCCCTGGATAGACGCGCCGATGGCAACGCACTCGTCCGGGTTGATGCCCTTGAAGCCGTCCTTGCCGGTGATGCCCTTAACCGCTTCCTGCACGGCCGGGATACGGGTCGAGCCGCCGACCAGCAGGACCTTGGACAGATCGGATGCGGACAGGCCGGCGTCCGACATTGCCTGGCGGACCGGGCCCATCGTGCGCTCGACCAGATCAGCGGTCAGCTCGTTGAACTTCGCGCGGGTCAGCGTCAGCTCCAGATGCTTCGGACCGGTAGCGTCTGCAGTGATATACGGCTGGTTGATCGAGGTCTGCGCCATGCCGGACAACTCGATCTTGGCCTTCTCAGCAGCTTCCTTCAGGCGCTGCATGGCCATCTTGTCGCCCGACAGATCGATGCCGTTGGACTTCTTAAACTCTGCAACCATCCAGTCGATGATGCGCAGGTCGAAGTCGTCGCCGCCGAGGTGGGTATCGCCTGCGGTGGACAGAACTTCCAGAACGCCCTCGCCGATGTCGAGGATGGAAACGTCGAACGTGCCGCCGCCGAGATCGTAGACCATGATCTTCTGTTCGGCTTCCTTATCTACGCCGTACGCCAGCGCAGCTGCGGTCGGCTCGTTGATGATACGCAGCACTTCGAGGCCCGCGATCTTGCCCGCGTCCTTGGTCGCCTGACGCTGGGAGTCGGAGAAGTAAGCCGGAACCGTGATGACCGCCTGCGTTACCGGCTGGCCGAGGTAGGCTTCCGCGTCCGCCTTGAGCTTCTGGAGGATCATCGCGGAGATCTCCTGCGGGGAATAGGGCTTGCCGTCGATGTTTACACGGTAGTCAGAGCCCATGTGGCGCTTGATGGAAATGATGGTGCGGTCCGCATTGGTCACAGCCTGGCGCTTTGCCACCTGACCGACCATGCGCTCGCCGTCCTTGGAGAACGCGACAACAGACGGGGTCGTGCGCGCGCCTTCCGCGTTAGGGATGACGACGGCTTCGCCGCCCTCCATAACCGATACACAAGAGTTTGTCGTACCGAGGTCAATACCAATGATTTTGCCCATGATTGATTGCACTCCTTTATATGATTCAGATACTGTATTACGATTGGGGGTGCGCGCTGCAAAGCGCGTGTCTATCGGGAAATTTCAAATAATGAAATTTTCCATAAAAACCGGGAGCGTCTCTCGGTTTTTATTCCTCGACTCAGCCGCCTTGGGCGGCGTGCCCCAGGGCATCTTCTCTTGCCCCTGCGGGGCAATTCACCTTATCGTTCGGGTATCGAAAATCAATTTCTACAGGAACTGATTTTCGTATATAGGGGACTTTCGAAGTCCCCTATACTTTTTCAGTTTGCGACCTTCACCATCGCGTGACGGATGACCTTGTCGCCGATCTGGAAGCCCTGCTGGAACACCTCGGCGATCACATTTTCGCCCAGCGCCTCGTCCTCCACGTGCATCACTGCATTGTGGAAGTTGGGGTCAAAGGTGGTGCCTGCGGAAGCCTCGATCACCGTGACGTTCAGCCCCTTGAGGCTTTCGGTCAGCTGGGTCATGGTCATCTCCACGCCCTTTTTATATTCGGTATCCGCCGTCTCCGCCTTGATCGCGCGCTCGAGATTGTCGTAGGTCGGGAGCAGCGCGGTCACCGCGCGGCTGACCGCGTCGGTATACGCCTGCTCGCGCTCACGCTGGCTGCGCTTGCGGAAATTGTCATATTCCGCCGCCATGCGGAGATAGCGGTCGTTTAACTCATCGAACTTGGCCTTCCACTCGTCGGCCGGCTGCGCCGCTTCGGTCTGCTCTGCGGCGGCCTCCGCAGCCTGTTCCGCGGCCTTCTGTTCGGCCTCGGCCGCTTCCGGCTGTTTCTTCTTGCTCATGTTGTTTCATGCCTCCATTTGCACAGGAATCAGCGATCCCCGTCTTTTTCATCCAAAAATGTTTCGGCGATCAGCTTGTTCAGCCCCTTGGCAAAGCGGCTGAGCTGGGCGGACAGCTTGGCGTAATCCATGCGGGTCGGCCCCACAATGCCGATCACACCCTGCCCGATCTTGCCGATATCATATTTTGCGTAAATCGCCGAGGTATCACTCAGCGGGTTTTCCCCGTTTTCCGGCCCGATGAAGAACTGGATGCCGTCGATCTTGCGGGTGGCCGGCAGCAGATGCCTGCGGTCGTCCTCCATATAATCGAGCAGCACCTGCGCCTTGTGCATATCACGGTATTCCGGGAAGCGCAGCAGCTTGTTCGTGCCTTCGAGGAAGACCTTCTGGTCGCTCAGCTCCTCGATCAGCTCCGCGATATACTCGGCGACCGGCGCGAGCAGCGCGGTCAGGCCGGCGGCGCGG
>USLE01000004.1 GCA_900555465.1 uncultured Butyricicoccus sp. | reverse complement strand
TTTCATAAAAAGTCAGGGCATGTACCTGACTTTTTATACAAGAGCGGAGAAAAGTTTCGCTTTGCGGAACTTTTCGCAGCCCGGCTTTGTCCGCGCCACGCGCGGCAAAGCCCTCTCGATTGAAAGCATCACTTTCAATCGAAGAAAAGCACAGCTGGTTTTACCAGCTTGCTTTTCTAACGCCCGGGATCTGGCCCTTGTAAGCCAGCTCGCGGAAGCAGATACGGCAGATACCGAAATCACGCAGGTAAGCGTGCGGACGGCCGCAGATCTTGCAGCGGTTGTAAGCGCGGGTAGAGAACTTCGGCTTCGCCTGCTGCTTGAGAATCATTGCCTTCTTAGCCATTTATATTCTCCTCCCTTACTTCGCAAACGGAGCGCCCATCAGGGTAAGCAGCTCCTTGGCTTCTTCGTCGGTGTTCGCGGTGGTGCAGATGACAATGTCCATGCCGCGGATCTTGTCGATCTGATCGTAGGAGATCTCCGGGAAGATCAGCTGCTCCTTCAGGCCGAGGGCGTAGTTGCCGCGGCCGTCGAACGCATCGCCGTTGATGCCGCGGAAGTCGCGGACACGCGGCAGCGCTACGTTGAACAGACGATCGAGGAACTCCCACATGCGGTCGCGGCGCAGGGTAACCTTAACGCCGACCGGCATGCCCTCACGGAGCTTGAAGTTCGCGACCGACTTGCGGGCGTGGGTGACAACCGGCTTCTGGCCGGTGATCATGGTGATGTCGCGGACAACGGACTCGATGACCTTGGAGTTGCCGTTGGCCTCCTTGCCGCAGCCGACGTTGATGACGATCTTGTCGATCGTCGGGATCTGCATCGTGCTCTTGTACTGGAACTTCTTCATCAGAGCAGGCGCAACATCCGCAGTATACTTGGCTTTCAAATTCGGAACCATTTATTGCAACCTCCTCTTCTTAAAGTGTCTCGCCGCAGTGCTTGCACACCGTCAGCTTCTTGCCGTCCTCGGTGAACTTGTGCGCCGGACGGGTGGGCTTGTTGCACTTCGGGCAAATCTTCATCACCTTGCAGGCGCGCAGCGCGCCCTCGCGCTCGATGATGCCGCCGGTCTCGCCCTGACGGCGGGGCTTGGTGTGGCACTTGATCATGTTCACACCTTCGATAACGACCATGCCCTTCTTCGGGTTAACGGACAGAACCTTGCCGCGCTTGCCCTTTTCCTTGCCGGAAAGAACGACTGCGGTGTCGCCCGTCTTTACATGCAATGTGTTCATTTGTTGGCGACCTCCTTACAGTACTTCCGGAGCAAGCGACAGGATCTTCATATAGTCCTTGTCACGCAGCTCACGAGCGACAGGCCCGAAGATACGGGTGCCGCGGGGGTTTTTATCGTCACGGATGATAACGCCGGCGTTCTCGTCAAAGCGGATATAGCTGCCGTCCGCGCGGCGCAGGCCCTTAACGGTGCGGACGATGACAGCCTTGACTACGTCGCCCTTCTTGACACCGCCGCCCGGGGTGCACTTGCGCACCGAGCATACTACGACGTCGCCGATGTTGCCGTACTTGCGTGCGGAGCCGCCGAGAACACGGATTACCTTCAGTTCCTTCGCGCCGCTGTTGTCAGCTGCACGCAGAAAAGTTTCCTGCTGAACCATGTGCTCTCCTCCTTACTTTGCCTTCTCGATGACTTCGACCAGTCTCCAGCGCTTATCCTTGGACAGCGGGCGGGTCTCCATCACTCGTACCTTATCGCCGATCTTGCACTCGTTGTTCTCGTCGTGCGCCTTCAGCTTATAGGTATGCGGAATAACCTTCTTATACAGAGGATGCGCAACGCGATCCTCGATCGCGACGACAATGGTCTTGTCCATCTTATCGGAAACGACCTTGCCTACTCGCGTTTTGCGTAATGCTCTTTCGCTCAATTCGTTTCCCTCCCTTACGCCTTATCCGCGAGCTGCTTCTCACGGATTACGGTGTTGACACGCGCAATGTCGCGCTTAACCTCAGTGATCTTGTTGGTATTCTCAAGCTGGTTGGTAGCGAGCTGAAGACGGAGGTTGAAGAGGTCCTTCTTCAGGTCGCCGAGCTTAGCGGCGAGCTCCTCGGCCGACAGTTTTCTGATCTCAGATGCCTTCATCATGCTTCACCGCCATTCTTGGTCTCACGGGCAACGAACTTGGTCTTGCACGGCAGCTTGTGGCTTGCCAGACGCAGGGCCTCGCGGGCGACTTCCTCGGAAACGCCGGCGATCTCAAACAGGACACGGCCGGGCTTTACAACCGCTACCCAGTACTCGGGCGAGCCCTTACCGGAACCCATTCGGGTCTCGGCCGGCTTCTCGGTGATCGGCTTGTCGGGGAAAATCTTGATCCATACCTGACCGCCACGCTTGGTGTAACGGGTCATGGCGATACGGGCGGCCTCGATCTGGTTCGAGGTGATCCAGCACGGCTCGGTGGCCTGCAGGCCGAACTCGCCGTTGGATACGAAGTTGCCGCGCATGGCCTTGCCCTTGAGGCGGCCACGATGCACGCGACGGTATTTAACTCTCTTGGGGAGCAGCATTAGCGGTTGCCTCCTTCCTGGCGGGGTGCACGGCGCTCGCCGTTACCGCGGTTAAAGTCGCGGCGGCCGCCACGGCGGTCGTCACGGCCGCGGCGCTCGCGGCGCTCGAAAGCGGGCTTCGGCGCCTCGATCGAACGGCCCAGACGCGGACCGCCGTGGAGAACCTCACCCTTGTAGATCCAAACCTTAACGCCGATGCGGCCATAGGTGGTCGCGGCCTCGGCAAAGCCATAGTCGATATCCGCGCGCAGGGTCTGCAGCGGGATCGTGCCCTCATGATAGTGCTCGGTGCGGGCGATTTCTGCGCCGCCCAGACGGCCGGAGCAGGATACCTTGATGCCCTTGGCGCCCATGCGCATCGCACGGCCCATAGACTGCTTCATCGCACGGCGGAAGCCGATGCGCTTCTCGAGCTGCGCTGCGATGTTCTCAGCAACCAGGGTGGCATTGGTGTCCGGGTTCTTGATCTCGATGATCGAGCAGCGGACCTTCTTGCCGTACTTCTTGGTAAGCTCTTCCTCGAGCTTCTTGATGTCCTCGCCGCCGCGGCCGACAACCATGCCGGGACGCGCACACTGGATCATGATCTTGATTTCGTCGTTCTTGCGCTCGATCTCGATCGCCGGAACGCCTGCGTCGTACAGACGCTTCTTCAGTTCCTTACGGATGTTGTAGTCTTCCACGAGGAGGTCGCCGAAGGCATTGTCCTTGGCGAACCAACGGGAATCCCAATTCTTGATAACGCCGACACGGAGACCGTTCGGATTTACTTTCTGGCCCATTGATTACCCTCCCTTATTCTCTCTCGCCAAGAACCAGCGTGATGTGCGAGGTTCTCTTGAGGATTCTGAATGCACGGCCCTGTGCACGCGGCATAACGCGCTTCATGATCGGACCGGGACCGACGTGTACTTCCTTGACGTACAGCTTGTCGGTGTTCATGCCGTGGTTGTTCTCGGCATTGGCGACAGCGCTCTTGAGGAGCTTCGCCATCGGCTCGCTGGCCGCCTTGGGGGTATTCATGATAATGGCCATCGCTTCGCCCGCATCCTTGCCGCGGATCAGATCGCAGATCAGCTTGATCTTACGCGGGGTCATGCGCACGTTGCGTACGATTGCTCTAGCTTCCATGTTTCCTTAACTCCTCCTTACTTACCGTTATTGGAGGTCTTGCTGCCCGCGTGACCCTTGTAGGTACGGGTGGGAGCAAACTCGCCCAGCTTGTGACCAACCATATCCTCGGTAACATAGACCGGGACATGCTTGCGGCCGTCATGCACCGCGAAGGTGTGGCCGACGAACTCCGGGAAGATCGTGGAAGCGCGGGACCAGGTCTTGAGGACCTTCTTCTCGCCCTTTTCGTTCATCTCGTTGACTCTTTTGATAAGCTCAGGAGCCACAAAAGGGCCCTTCTTGACACTTCTGCCCATATTACGTTAACTCCTTTCTCACTTACCGTTACGACGGCGCACGATCTGCTTATCCGTGCGGTGGTTCTTCTTGCGGGTCTTGTAACCCATTGCCGGCTTGCCCCACGGGGTAACCGGGGACGGACGGCCGATCGGGCTCTTGCCTTCGCCGCCGCCGTGCGGGTGGTCGCACGGGTTCATAACAGAACCGCGGACGGTCGGACGGATACCCATGTGACGGGTGCGGCCAGCCTTACCGATCTGTACGTTTGCGTGGTCCGCATTGCCGACGACACCGATGGTCGCCTTGCACTCGAGGCGGACGTAACGCAGCTCGCCGGAGGGCAGACGGACCATTGCCTTGCCGTTCTCCTTTGCCATCAGCTGCGCGCCGACGCCTGCGGAACGGACCAGCTGCGCGCCCTTGCCCGGGTACAGCTCGATGTTGTGGATCATGGTACCGACCGGGATGTTCTCAACCGGCAGGCAGTTGCCCGGCTTGATGTCGGCAGACGCGGAGGAAACAACCTTGTCGCCGATGTTCAGGCCCTCGGGAGCGAGGATATAAGCCTTTTCGCCATCCTCGTACTGGACGAGCGCGATGTTCGCGGAGCGGTTCGGGTCGTACTCGAGCGTCATAACGGTTGCCGGCATATCCAGCTTCTGGCGCTTGAAGTCGATGATACGGTACTTTTTCTTGTTGCCGCCGCCGATGTGACGGACGGTGATGCGGCCGTAGCTGTTGCGGCCGGCGGTCTTCTTGACCTTTTCGAGAAGGCTCTTCTCGGGCTTCACCTTGGACAGACCCTTGTAGGACAGCACAGTCATATTTCTGCGCGAGGGCGTCGTCGGGTTGAAAGTCTTAATAGCCATTTGGAATTTCAACTCCTTGATTCGTTATTATCGGGGTGGCTTCCCCATACACACGCGAACCTTGTTCGCGTCATTCAACCGCCCCGCAGGGGCGCTGCTTTGATCGAGCTTTGCCCGATCAAAGCTCCACTGCTTCGGGACACGTGTCCCGAACCTCCCTCGCCGTGCGAGGGAGAGGGGGGTATCGTGAAAAGTTTCTTCGGAACTTTTCACGTATATAGGGGGGACGGAGTCCCTCCTATACGCTTTTACATCATGTTCTCAAAAAGCTCGATGCCCTTGGAGTCCGGGGTCAGGGTGACGACCGCCTTCTTGATGTCCGGGCGCTTGCCGACGTGGACGCCCATGCGCTTCCACTTGCCCGGCAGCTTGATGGTGTTGACCTTCATGACCTTAACGCCGAAGATCTCTTCCACAGCCTTCTTGATCTCGATCTTGCCGGCATCGGCAGCGACCTCGAAGGTGTACTTGTTGTTCTGGGTGCCCATCATGGAACGCTCGGTGATGATCGGCTTCTTGATAATATCGTAAGCGAACTTCATTATGCGTACACCTCCTGCAGCTTCTCAACCGCTGCCTTGTCGATGATGAACTTGTCAGCGTTGAGGATTTCGTATACGTTGAGGGTAGACGCGATCGTCGTGCGCACGCCCGGGATGTTGGCCGCGGACTTGACGACGTTCGTGCGGACCTCGGGAGTCACGACCAGGCTCTTGCCGGTGGCCTCAACGGACTTCAGGAAGCCCGCGAAGGTCTTGGTCTTGATCTCGCTCATGTCCAGGCCGTCGATCACGATGATCTCGCCGGCAGCCGCCTTAGCGGACAGGGCGGAGAGCATTGCCAGACGACGGGTCTTCTTGGTCAGGCTGTAGTTGTAGGAACGCGGCTTCGGGCCGAGCGCGATACCGCCGTGGGTCCACTGCGGAGAGCGGATCGAACCCTGACGGGCGCGGCCGGTGCCCTTCTGGCGCCACGGCTTGATGCCGCCGCCGCGAACCTCGGCGCGGGTCAGCGTGGACTGGGTGCCCTGACGCTGGTTGGCCAGATAATTCTTAACCGCTGCGTGTACAACAGCCATGTTGGGCTCGATGCCGAATACGGCCTCGTTCAGCTCCATCTCGCCGGTCTTCTTGCCGGTCATATCAAAAACTGCTACTGTAGGCATTTAGATGCTCCTCCTTCCCTTACTTTCTCGCGGAAGCCTTCTGCGGGTTCTTGCTGACGCCAGCCTCGCCCTTGGCAACCTTGTTGTTCTTGACGGTGTTCTTCAGCACCACGATGCCGCCCTTCGGGCCCGGGACAGCGCCGCAAACGGCGATCAGGTTGAGCTCAGCGTCAACCTTGACAACGTCCAGGTTCTGAACAGTGACCTGCTCAGCGCCCAGGTGGCCAGGCATCATTTTGCCCTTCATGATCTTGGAAGGATCAGAGCAGGCGCCCATAGAACCCTGGTGACGGTGCATCGGGCCGGCGCCGTGGCTCATCGGGGAACGGCCAGCGTTGAAGCGCTTGATGACGCCCGCGTAGCCCTTACCCTTGGAGGTGCCGGTCACGTCGACATAGTCGCCGGCGGCGAACATGTCAGCCTTTACTACATCGCCAAGCTGGAAGGTGGAGCAGTCCGCGAAGCGGAACTCCTTGAGGTACTTCTTCAGAGAGTCGCCGGCCTTCTTCAGGTGGCCCTTCTCCGGCTTGTTGAGCTTGCGCTCCTTGACATCCTCAAAGCCGAACTGAACCGCATTGTAGCCGTCCTTCTCTTCGGTCTTGAGCTGGGTGACGACGCAGGGGCCTGCCTCGATAACGGTGCAGGGGATCACCTTGCCGTCAGCATTGAAGATCTGGGTCATGCCGACCTTCTTGCCGATGATTGCTTTCTGCAGCATTTGCATTTTCCTCCTTAAAGGTTATTGGTTGACGGCATTTGGCCGCCAACATGACCTCGCCGCGCGTGTCGCGGCAGGGCTTCAAGCAGCCGGTTGGGTTAGTCCGTCTGCCTGTTGACATAAGGAATATCGCGAAACCGCCATGCGGTTTCCATGAAATGGCCGAGCTTTGTCCGGTCATTTCATACCCCGACCCAGCGTCCTTGGGGCGCGTCGTTGGGGTATCGAAAACAGGTTTCAAGGGAACCTGTTTTCGTATATAGGGGAATTCTGAATTCCCCTATACTTTTTAGAGCTTAACTTCAAACTCGACGCCCGCCGGCAGGTCGAGGGTGGTCAGCGCCTCGATGGTCGCCTGGTTCGGGTTGATGATGTCGATCAGGCGCTTGTGGGTGCGGCGCTCGAACTGCTCGCGGGAGTCCTTGTACTTGTGAACCGCGCGCAGGATGGTGATGATCTGCTTCTCGGTCGGCAGCGGGATCGGGCCGGAAACCTTAGCGCCGTTGCGCTTTGCGGTCTCGATGATCTTCTCGGCGCTCTGGTCGATCAGCTCGTGGTCGTACGCCTTCAGGCGGATACGGATCTTCTGTGCGTTTGCCATGATGGTTTTTTCCTCCTCGTATGTGTGCCATACATTAAATAATGTTTTGACTCGCTACGGAGAGAAACTGCAACCCCGCCGTGTGTATCACGTGCGGGCATGAAAATAACCGGGCACACTGGTAGTGTAACGATCCGGTCACAATAAGAAACGTAAGTGGTTCAGGCCATCGGCTTTGCGGCGCACGCGCCGCGAGTCCCGAATTTACGCAGGAACATTGCGTTTTTGCCGAGATAGGCGCAATGCCTTCCGGCTGATAGCAGTTATCTCAACCGCCCGATTGTCGGACCTACTCCGCCGAAGTTACCTGCCCTTGGCAGCAATCTCCGGCATCATCGCGTTTTACCTGCTTTGCAGGTGCCTTTATAGATTACTACAAGCATTTCCCAAAGTCAAGCGTTTACACAAAATTTCTGCAAAAATTTTGTGTAAGGCTCCAAAATTTCTGCGGCCGCGCAAATCAGCTCGACCGGACATGCAAAATGGCGGCTTTCGCCGCCATTTTGATCTCTTCGCTTCAGCTGCCTACGACAGCCAGCAGCCAGGAGGTCGCCTTGCTGTCGATCGTCAATCCGGCGCCCTCGTAGCCGGATACGGTAAAGCCCGCTTCCTCAACTGCGTTCAGGGTATCCTGCAGCGTGGACAGGTCGCTGTCCAGCAGGAACCACGAAGCCGTTCCATCGGTCGCCAGCAGCTTGCCGCCGATGTCCGGCAGCTCGCCGCCGCCCTGCGCAATGTAGCAATGCGATACGGCTACCGTGCGCAGCGACTCGGGCACGGTCACGGTTTTCGCCACGTTTTCTGATGTCATGGCCTGCGGCGCATTGCCGCCCGCGGGCTCGCTGCTGCCGCTCTCCGGATCGGCCGCCGCCCCATCCGCAGGCTCCTCCTGCGAGGGCTGGACCTCTGCCAGCTTGGGCTCACTCTGCGCCGCCGGGGCGGTGCTCCCGCCCGCGGTATCGCCCGGCTCGGCCTGCGGCTCGGGGGTTACCGAAAACGGCGCGCTGCTTGCTGCGCCTTCGGTCTGGCTTTCGCCCGCAGCTGCCGTGGCGTCCTCCTGCGCCAGACCGGCCTCGTCGGCGGCCTCCTGCACCTCGTCGCTCATATCTGTTTCCGGCGCAGCCGCGCTGCCGTCCGCAGTGCTCGCCGTACTCGCCGCCGTGCTGCCGCCGCTGACCGTGCTGAACATCGGCATCAGGCCGCCGCCCAGCACCACCAGCACCACCGCAGCCGCTGCCGCCACCATTGTGAACACCGGCATGCGGCGCACCGGCTTCTCCGGCTGCACCACCTTGAGCTTGCTTTCCTGTTCGAGGCGCTGCATGATGCTCTCATGCAGGCCCGCGGGCGGCTCGGCCTCCTCGGCAAACAGCGCCCGCATCTGTTCCAGATCCTCCTTGAGCGCGGCGCACGAGGGGCACTCTGCCAGATGGGCTTCCAGCTTTTCGCGCTCGGAATCGGTCAGCGTCCCGTCGATGCTGTTCGAGCAAAGCTGTTCAAAATATTCTTCATCACTCATGCGTCCCCGCCTCCTTTCGTATGGTTAGACGCGGCGGACGGCAAAAGGTTCCCTCTCCGCAGCAAAATTGTGCGCAGCGCAATACGCGCGCGTGACAGCCGCGATTTGACCGTGCCTTCGCTGATTTCGAGCACCTCTGCGATCTCGGTATAGCTCAGGCCGGACACATCGCGCAGCAGCACGATGCGGCGGTGCTCCTCGCTGACCTCGTCCAGCGCCGCGGCAAGCTCGCGGCCCAGCTCGCTGTTTTCCAGATGCTCCTCGGGCGTGGGCGCCGTGTCCGGGATCGGGCGCTCCGCATCCTCCTCGCCCACCACGAGCGGCTGGGTCTGGGGCTGGGCATTCTTGTGGCGCGCATGATCCACGCACAGGTTCATGGTGATGCGGAACAGCCAGGTGGAGAACCCGCTGTCCCCGCGGAAGGACTCGATCGAGCGCCACGCACGCAGAAACACCTCCTGCGTGATGTCCGCTGCGTCCTCCGGCGAGCCGGACGAGCGCAGCGCGACCGCATATACCCGCTTTTCGTACTGACGCACCAGTTCCTCAAATGCATCCAGTTCGCCGCGGCGCGCCCGCGCCAGTATATGCTTGTCGTCCACGGCTCACGCCTCCCCTCATTGTTGTCCAGCCGGTCGTTCAGTCTGTGACCGCGCTTTTCAGTTCCTCCGCCAGCGCATACAGCTGCTCCATGCGCTCGAGCGCACAGATGCGCGTTTTAAACGCTTTGAGCCCGCGTTCGTATTTCAGATAGCAGTTGACATGGCGGCGCGCTTCCAGCATGGCGATGTGCTCGCCCTTGTGTTCGGCGGCCAGCTCGATCTGCCGCACCGCGGTGTCGATCCGCTCGGCAAAGGGCGGCAGCGGCGGACAAACGCCGGTCTCGATCAGCGCATTGGCGCGCTCGAAAATCCACGGGTCGCCCAGCGCCCCGCGGCCGATCATCACCGCGTCCGCGCCTGTGTGCTCCAGAATACGCACCGCGTCCGCAGGCTCGGCCACGTCGCCGTTGGCAAACACCGGGATGGAAGCCGCCTGCTTGACTGCGCGGACGATGTCCCAGTCCGCCTTGCCGCTGTACTGCTGGGCGCGCGTGCGGCCGTGCACGGTGATCGCCGCCGCGCCGGCGGCCTCCGCCATGCGGGCAAACGCAACGCAGTTGACGCTGCTTTCGTCCCAGCCCTTGCGGAACTTGACCGTCACCGGCACGTCCACGGCATGCACCACCGCTTCGATCACCTCAGCGGCGAGCGCAGGGTCGCGCATGAGCGCGGAGCCGTCCCCGTTATTTACGATCTTGGGCGCGGGGCACCCCATATTGATATCAATGATGTCGCAGCCCGATACCGCACGCGCGATCTTCGCGCCCTCGGCCATCGTCTCGGGCTCATGGCCGAAGATCTGCGCCGCCGCCGGATGCTCGTTCTCCGCAAGCGCGAGCAGGCGCGGCGTCTTTTTGTCCTGATAGCACAGCGCCTTGGTCGAGACCATCTCGGTCACCGTGAGCGCCGCACCGTGTTCCCGGCAGATCTGCCGGAAGGCGCGGTCAGTCACGCCGGCCATCGGCGCGAGCGCCAGACGCCCGTCAAGGGTTACACAACCGATTTGCATCGTTCTCCCCCACTGTGCTCGATTTAACAGTGAATATTTTACCATACGGCCCCACTGATTGCAACTTGCAATGTGGTGACAAAACCGCAGCACCTGTCTGCGGCCCCAAAACCGCTGTTCAGCAGGCGATTGACAAGCCCTGCGCGATGCGCTATACTGTCAGTAAATTAGTAATTTAGTAAATCCAGACGAAAGGAGAGCTGCACAATGGATAAGCAGCAGCGCCGCGAAGCCGCGGCGGCCTACAAGGCGCGCCGCATGCAGGGCGGGGTCTTCCAGATCCGCAACACCGGGACCAGCCGCATCCTGCTGCGCTGCACGACCGACCTGCGCGGCAGCCAGAACCGTTTTCAGTTCGCGCAGATGACCGGCTCGTGCACGGATTATGCGCTGCAGGCCGAATGGGGCCGGGACGGCAAGGCGTTCGTGTTCGAGGTGCTCGAGGAGCTGACGCAGAAGGAGACCCAGACCGAAGCCGAGTTCAAGGCGGATATAGATGCGCTGTTCGAGCTGTGGCAGGAAAAGCTGGCGGATGCGCCGCAGTATTAAAACAGAAACAAAAAGGCTCCCCAAACAGGGAGCCTTCAGCTTGTCGAAAAAGTTCCCGCGCCGCAGCGCACATCAAATAGAAAATTGCGGTAGACCGCAATTTTCATAAAAACCCGCGACATGCGCGTGGGTTTTTATACAAACCGCTGGCAAGTGTGCCTGAAAGGCGCGCGCAGACAGCGGCAGATTCGATCGAAAGCGTGGTTTCGATCGAGAGGCTGTTCGAAAAACATAGTTTTTCGACAGCCTCAAAGGCTCCCCGCTTGGGGAGCCTTCTGCATACGTCAGAACATACTCAATATCTTGTCGCCGAAAAAGTATCCGCACGAGATCAGCGCGGTGTTCCACACCGCGATCCCCAGCGCCGACCAGCCGATGAACCAGCGCACCGGCATACGGATCAGCCCGGCGGGGATGGAGACGATCGTGCGCAGCACCGGGATGATGCGGCACAGCGCCAGCCCGCGGCCATGCTGCGCATCAATATATTCATGGCACCGCCGGACAAAGGAGCGGAACTTCTCGCTTTTGCCGAACACCTTTTCCATGATCGGCTCGCCGCCCCAGTAGCACAGCCCGTAGATCACCAGGCTGCCGCCCACGCCGCACACCACGCTCAGCACGATCGTCAGCAGCAGGGACAGCTCGCTCTGCGCGATCAGCACGCCGACGGCCGGCATGATCACACCCGCCGGGAAGCCCGGCAGGTTCATATATTCACAGAAAATGACCGCGCAGACCAAAATCAGCCCATATTGATGAAACAATGAAAAAAACTGGTCGGCTGTCATGCCTGCGCTCACTCCTAAAACAAGGTTGGTTTCTCTGTTTCATAGTATAACAAGCCTGTCCCGCCAAAACAAGTTTCCCGGCGCGCAATTTTCAATCTGTTTACAAAGGGGCTGCCCGCAGGCAGCCCCTTTCCCGGTATTTCCGATCAGGCCGGCTCGAATTCATCCTTGCCGACTGCGCACAGCGGGCACACCCAGTCGTCCGGCAGCGCCTCAAACGCCGTGCCGGGCGCAACGCCGTTGTCCGGATCGCCCTCCGCCGGATCGTAGATATAACCGCATACCTTGCATACATACTTATTCACAGGAATTGCTCCTCTCTTTTAATTAGTAACTGATATTAATATAAACCAAATATCATATAAAGTCCATAGGAAAAGTACACAATAATTGATCCGCCGTTTTTACCGTATGCACGGTTTTCACAAAATCATGCTGACCACCGTCCAAACCGCGCTCGAAGCAAGCACTCCGGCGATGAACGCCAGCCCCAGTTTGCAGACCGTCGCGTTCCTGCGGCGGCGCGTCGTGCGCCCCATCAGGTAGCTGTTGGCGATCCTGCACGCCTCGCGCACCGCGTCGCTGCGCGGCACGCTGTAGTCCCGCACCAAAAAGATCGCCTGCTCAAACATCCCGTTCTCATCCGGCCGCACCACCACAACGCGCTGGCTCACGCCTTTCACCATAGCAAATCCCTCCCTCTTGCAGCAGTATTGCCCAAAAGGGAGGGATTTAACCATATGACAGGTGTCAGTCCGCCGCGGCGGCTTTCTTGTGCCTCGTGTACAGCAGCACCGCCAGCAGCACGGTTACCGGCACGCTGAGCACAATGCCGAAGCTGCCCGCCAGCCCCTGCATGATCGCAATGCCGATATTGTTCGAGTTGATGATCTGCTGGTACGGCAGGTCGTAGGCATAATCCAGCACCAGCATGCTGATGCTGCCGCCCGCGAAGGCGAGGATGAGCGTGTTGGAATCCGTGCCCATCATGTCGCGGCCAACGCGCATGCCTGCCTTGAACAGGTCGCGCCGCGGCATGTCCGGCGTCTGCGCGTGGATCTCGCTGATCGCGCTGCCGATCGACATGGCAACGTCCATCGTCGCGCCGAGCGTGGAGATCAGCAGGCCGGAGAACAGCAGCCCGCCCACCTGCACGCCGTTGGTGTTGGACAGCGTCAGCAGGCTTTCGATGTCGCTCACGTTCCAGCCGGTGATCCCGCTCGCCGCGCTGAACGCGGTCGCGGCCAGTCCTGCAATGCACACGCCCGCGACCGTGCCGCCCGTGGCGACCACGGTTTTCATGGTCGGCCCGCCGATCAGGTACATGGTGACAATGGTCGTGATCGTACACACAAATACCGACACCCAGAACGGCGAATGGCCCTGATACACCAGCGGCAGATAGACAAACAGGATGCAGAAAAAGGTGAACACCAGACCGGCCGCGCCCTTGACGCCCTGTTTGCCGCCCACAAGGCACAGCACGAGCAGATACAGCGCACCGAACACATAAATCACCATCTCGCGGTCCTGCGCATAGACGCTGGCGACCGTCGAGTCGCCGGCCACGCTCTGCATGACGATGACCTTCATGCCCACGGTGCAGGGCGCGCCGAACAGATAGCCGGACGCGCTGGTCATCTCGATCGTCTCGCCCGCGCGCACGCCGGTCGTCATCTGCACGCGCACGCGCTGCTCGCCCACACGGGTGCCGTCCGGCTGCAAATTGTCCTGCAAAATCTCGGTCACGACGCCTTTTTCAAAGGTCTGCCCTTCGCGGGAGACCAGCTCGGTCTTGTCCACCATGTTGATGCGCACCACAAACACGGCGAACAGGAGCAGCAGAATGAGCGGCGGCGCCCAGCGCAGAAGCAGTTTGCGGATGGAATTACGGTCGGTTTGCAAAATGGATCACTCGTTTCTGTCAGAATTACATAAATTCTCCGCAGGCAGATGCCTGCGGAGAATCAGAAAGGAAGAATCGGATGGAAATCAACCGATTTTATCGGGTCGTGATGGCCAGCGTGCCGTTGGATACCGATGCGGTCACGCCCAGCTCGGCCAGCAGGCTTGCGGGCACATAGTTGTTGCCGTTGATCTCCGCCGCGGAAGTCGTAACCGTCTCACCGTCGACCTCGATGGTCAGGCTGATCGCGGAGCCGGTCGCCTCGGCAGCCGGGGCAAGCGCTTCGGTCGTGTACGCCTCGCCGGTGATGACGATGACGCCGTTCTCCCACTCGACGTTGAACTGGTCCGCCGTGCCGTTTACCGCGGTCGCCAGATCGCGCAGGCGGTAGTAGGTCTCGCCGCCGACATTCGCGGTCGCGACTTCTGCCGCTTCGCCGTCCACCGTCACCGCAGCGGTGTCCGCGGTCTTGCGGATGGTGAAGGTGTCGTCGATCTTCTCGACCGTGCCGTTATCTGTGATCTGGTAGGTGTCGATCGAGAAGCTGTCCGCGGTCAGGTTGATGACCGAGTAGCTCGGCAGCCAGTTCTGGCTGCGCGCTGCAACATAGTCCTGCTGGCTGGAGATCAGCTCGTAGAACTTGGAGCCCGAAGCCGAGTTCGCGGTCATGTACAGGATGCCCTGCGGGTTGGTCACGGTGTTGCCCTCGACGTCCTCGATGGTGTAGCAGTTGTTGTCCGCCTGGAACGCATCGTGCGCCGCCTGACCTGCGGTGTCGCCCTCTTCCGGATAGAGCGGGATCTGCTCATCGGTCTGGGTGTTGTAGGCATTGTCCCAATCGTAGTCCGAGCCGTCCTCGTTCAGGCGGAACTCGTAGGTGCCGTGGGTCTGGCCGTCGCCGTAGAGCAGCTTGGTGCGGCTGTAGGTGTGGTCATGGCCCTGAAGCACAACGTCGATGTCGTACTCGTCAAAGATCGGGGTCAGCTGGGTGCGGAGGATCATGCCGTCCGTATCCGAGTGGTCAAGGCCCGAGCCGTAGATGTCCTGATGGATGGTGACGATGCGGAAGGTCGCATCCGGGTCGGAAGCGACAGCCTCGCGGATCGCCTGCTCATGCTCGGCAACATTGTAGTTGTTGGTGTTGAGCACGATGAACAGGCCGGAGCCGTAGGAGTAGTAGTAGTCGCCGCCCGCCTCGGTCTCACCGTAGCCGGTCTGGTTCGGGTTATAGAAGTGGTACATGTAGTCCGGGTTGAGCGAGTCGTGGTTACCGATCGTGGTCGCAACCGGCAGGGATGCCAGCGCGTCCGGCGCGAGGTAGCCCGCGTACTCCTCTTCCTTGGCCTGACCGGTCTTGTTGACCTGGTCGCCTGCGGAGATCACAAAGTCAAGGCCGGGGTTCTGCTCCACCGCAATGTCGAGCGTGCGGTCCCATGCAAAGCCGTCGTTGCGCGCCGCGGTGTTGGCAGCGCCGCTGTCCGCGACCAGCTCCTCGCCGTTCTGCGGCTGGCCCTTGGATGCGCCGATCTGCGGGTCGCCGACGTACAGGATCTGCGCGGATTCGAAGTCGCCCGTGGTGTAGGTCTGCACCTCGGTCTCGGCGCCGCTCTTTTCCACCGTGTAGTAGTAGGTGGTATTCGGCTGGAGGCCGGTCACGGTGACGTGGTTGTAAGAGTACGCCTCGCCGTCCGTCAGGCTGGAATCCACCGCCACGGACGTGCCCTCAAACGAAGCGAGGTTGTTGCGGTCCGTGCCGAAGTGCACGACCGGGGTGGCTGCGCCGTCCGCATCTTTGCTGTACCACGCGAAGTTCAGTTGGGTTTCATCCGCGCCGGGGGTGAGCGATACCTGCGTGTAGTCAGCTGCCAGCGCAGCCCAGCCCTCGGTCCAAGCCTGCCAGGCTGCGGAACCGCCGGTCAGGCTGGAGTCGTTGTAGTCCGCCGCAAGCGCAGCCGGGCACGCGCCGAGCAGCAGCGTGCTGGTCAGAACGCCCGCGAGTACTCTTTTTGTCTGCATGTTTGCATTACTCCCTCTGTGTCATATTGCAGGGCTTACGTTACTTTTCCCTGTTTCCAAAAGCGAGTATAGCACTGTCAAAAATCCGTCTCAAGCGTTCTTGCAAAAGCTTATTTTACATTTTACAAACCCGTTACTTTCCCTGCGCACCGCGCGGCGCAGACGAAAACAGTCTGTCGAAAAAGTCCTTCGCGCGTAGCGCGCGTCAAATAGGAAATTGCGGCTCGCCGCAATTTCCATAAAAACCGGGAGCATGTATCTCGGTTTTTATACAAAACGACTCC
>USLE01000003.1 GCA_900555465.1 uncultured Butyricicoccus sp. | reverse complement strand
CTGCCAGCCGCAATTTCATCCTCTACATCCTGGCAAACCAGGAATTTGACACGTTCCTCATTCCATTCGCCCAGTTCCTGCTTGAACTGGTCCATTGTCAAGTTTTCGCAGCCCAGCCCCAGCACGAGCACACCGCCCGCATTGGGATGGTTGGCCAGCGCGGCCAGCAAGCGTCGGGTCTGCGCATGGTCGTCGCCCATCTGCGAGCACCCAAAGGGATGCGGGAAGGTGTACAGGCCGTCAATGCTGCCCTGTACCAGATGCTGGTTCTGCTGCACCAGACGCTGCGCCACGGAGTTGACACAGCCCACGGTGGGAAGCACCCACAGCTCGTTGCGGATGGCTGCGCGGCCATCCGCGCGCAGATAGCCCATGAAGGTATGCGGCTCGCGCGGCTGCACCGGCTCGACTTCCGGATGATACGCATAGTCGCTCTCTTCAGACAGGCCCGTTCTTACATTATGGACATGCACCCAGCTGCCGGGCTGGATATCGCTCCTGGCGATGCCGATCGGGTAGCCGTACTTGATAACCGGCTCGCCCGCCGCGATGGGCGCAAGGGCAAACTTATGCCCCTGCTGCACATCCTCTGCCAGCATAACGCCCTGCTCGGACGCGCCCTTTGCCAGCGGGTGCAGCGCAACCGCTACGTTGTCGCGCGGTGAGATTCGGATGGAGTTCATCTGCCGCCCCCCTTACAGGCAGGAAGCGAATGCAGCAGACGCACCCTGTTCGCGGATCATGTGCAGCCCGCGGACGACAGCATCCTCGAAGCCTGCAATCTCCGTCATATCCCGGCCCCACATCTGCTCGTTCTTCATAACAGCGTGCACCAGCTCCTCCACCGAGTCGTTCCGGTGCTCCCAGTAGAACTCGAGCGCCCAGCGGTCGTCCGAGCAGGTGTAGGTATTGCCCTTCGGACGGCGGCACACCAGTCCGGCGTCGGTCAGTTCCTGCACATCGTTCGAGAAGAACGCGATATACGCCGCAAAGCTCATGGTCAGGCAGGGCGGCAGCTTGCCTTCCTTCTCGATGTACTCGAGGAAGCTGGGCATGTTGCGCGCGTGCCACTTGGAGGTCGAGTTGAGCGAAATGCTCATCAGCTCATGGTCGACAAACGGGTTGTTGAAGCGGTCCTGTACCGCCGCGGCAAAGTTCTCCAGATCGGCCTTGTCCAGCGGCAGGGTCGGAATGACCTCTTCATACAGCATCTTGTTCATAAAGCCGCGCACCACATCGTCCTGCATGCAGTCGCGCACAATGTCAAAGCCCGCGAGGTACGCGCCCAGCACAAAGCCGGTGTGCGCGCCGTTCAAGATGCGCACCTTGCGCTTTTTGTACGGGGTGACGTCCGGCACTACCGGGCAGTTGAGGCCTGCCTTTTTGAAGGGCAGCTTGTCCTCGAGCCATTCCGGGCCTTCGATGTTCCATACGCCGAACACCTCGCCCACGTCGATCAGCTCATCGTGGTAGCCGTTCTCCTGCTCGAGACGCGCCGCCTCGTCCGCGTCCTTGATGCGGCCGGGCACAATGCGGTCGACCAGCGTGGAGCAGAACGTGCACTCGCCGCACCATGCCTTGAAGTCCGCTTCCAGACCCCACTGCTCGATGTACTGGCCGACGCACTTCTCGAGCTCCCTGCCGTTGTTGTCGATCAGCTCGCAGGACAGGATGACGAGCGGCTTCTTGCCGGCCTGCCAGCGCTTGTACAGCACCTGGGTGAGCTTGGCCGGGAAGGAGGACGGCGGGCAGTCGTCCTTCTGGCAGGCGGGATCGTATACGATGCCCGCTTCGGTGGTGTTGGAGACGATGTATTCCAGATCGTCCGACACCGCGACCTCCATCATGGCATCATAGTCCGCCTTCTCATATGGGTTGAGGCAGCGGGACACCGAGGAGATCACGCGCTTGCGGTCGACCTTTTCGCCGTTTTCACGGCCGCGCAGGTACAGGGTGTACAGGCCCTGCTGCTCGTTGATGAGCTTGGCAAGGCCCGGCGCGATCGGCTGCACCAGCACGCATTTGCCGTTCCAGCCCGCCTTTTCGTTGGACATTTCGAACCAGTAGTCCACAAAGGCGCGCAGGAAATTGCCTTCGCCGAACTGGAGAACGCGCTCAGGCGCGTCCTCCAGCAGATACCCTTGATAGCCCTGCTTGCGCAGCAGCTCATAGCTCAGTTTTTCCATAAAACGGATATCCTCCTTTTCCGCTCAGTCGACGTCAAAGCCGAAGAACTTGACCGTGTTGTTATAGCAGATATCCTGCACGATCTGGCCCAGCATCTCCATATCCGCATGGACTTCGCCGTTATCGACCCATTTGCCGATCACGTTGCACAGGATGCGGCGGAAATACTCGTGGCGGGTGTAGCTCAGGAAGGAGCGGCTGTCGGTGAGCATGCCGATGAAGTTGCCGAGCGTGCCGAGGTTGGCCAGGTCGGTCAGCTGCTTTTCCATGCCGGTCTTGTGGTCGTTGAACCACCAGGCCGAGCCGAGCTGGATCTTGGAGGCGCACTCGCCGTCGGTCTGGAAGCAGCCGGCGATCGAGGCGATGGTCTCATTGTCATACTGGTTGAGCGAGTACAGCACCATCTTGGGCAGGTGGCCCTCGCGCTCCATCGCGTTGAGCAGGCCTGCCAGCGCCTTGGCGCCGCCGGCGTCAGAGACCGAATCAAAGCCGGTGTCCGGGCCGAGCTGCCGGAACATCCGGTCGGAGTTGTTGCGGATGCAGCCATAGTGGATCTGCATGACCCAGCCGTATGCGTGATACTTTGCCGACAGCGCGAGCAGGACCGCGGTCTTGAACTTATCCGCCTTGTCCGCAGACACCGGGCCGTTCATGCCTTCGGCCAGGATCATGTCAAGCTCTTCCTCGGTCGCGGGCGAGCATACCGGATAGTCCAGCGCATGGTCGGATACATGGCTGCCGCGCTCGTTGAAGTAATCGATGCGCTCATACAGTGCGCGCTTGAGGTCGGCAAAGGTCGCGATCTCATAGCCGCACACATCCTCGAGCTTGCCGATGTACTCCCGGAAGCCGGGCTTGTCGATATTCATCGCCTTGTCCGGGCGGAACGCCGGCAGGACCTTGACCTTGCAGTCCGGGTCCACGGCAATGCGCGCATGCTGCATGAGATCGTCGATCGGGTCGTCGGTCGTGCAGATCAGGCGCACGTTGGACTGCTCGATGATGCCGCGCACGGACATATCCGCATCCGCCAGACGCGCGTTGCAGCGGTCGTAAATATCCTTGCAGGTCTTGGGGGTGAGCGCCTCGGTGATGCCGAAGTACTTCTTCAGCTCAAGGTAGGTCCAGTGGTACAGCGGGTTGCCGATGCAGCGCGGCAGTGTCTCCGCCCAGGCCTTGAAGGTCTCATACGGATCGGTATCCTTGCTGCCGGTGATCCGGCTTTCCGGGATGCCGTTGCAGCGCATGGCGCGCCACTTATAGTGGTCGCCGCCCAGCCAGACCTCGGTGATGGTCTTGTAGCGCTTGTCCTCCGCGATGTCCGCGGGGTTGATATGGCAGTGGTAGTCAATGATGGGCATTTTTTCCGCGTAGTCGTGATACAGAACCTTGGCTGCTTCCGACTCCAGCAGGAAATCTTCATCCATAAACGCCTTCATAACGTTTTCTCCTTTTCAAATGTTCATCCACGCAGCATTATTCGGGCATAACCAGATTCGGCAGCCACATAACGGCATCCGGTATGTAGGTGATGATCAGCAGAACGATGATCATAACGCCGAGCTGCGGCAGCAGGCCCTTGATCAGCCGTTCGATCTTGACGCCGGAAACCGCAGAGCCGACAAACAGGGTGCCGCCGACCGGCGGGGTCAGCAGGCCGATGCCGAGGTTGAGGATCATGATCGCGCCGAAGTGTACCGGATCAACGCCAACGCTGGTGGCGATCGGCAGCAGGATCGGGGTAGCGACCAGAATGATCGCAGACATATCCATGATGGTACCCAGAACGAGCATCAGTACGTTGAGGATGAGCAGGATGACGATACGGTTATCCGAAATGCCGAGGATCGCGTTGGCGATCATTTCCGGCATCTTGAGGTAGGTCAGCAGCCAGCCGAATACCTGGGAGGTCGAGATCAGGATCAGGACGATCGCCAGGGTATTAAGCGAGCGCTCCATCAGGTGCCACAGGTCGCGCAGGCGGATCTTGCGGTAAATCACGATGGAAACAAAGATGGACCACAGAACAGCGATCGCTGCGGACTCGGTCGCCGTGAATACGCCGGCAACAACGCCGAATACGACGATCAGAACCGTGATCAGGCCCCAGATCGAGGAGCCGATCGTGCGGATGACATTCTTGATGGAGAACGGATCGCCCTTGGGGTAGTTGCGCTTAACAGCTACATAGTAGGAGTAGATGCACAGCGCGATGCCCAGAACAATGCCGGGAACGTAGCCTGCAAGGAACAGGCGGCCGACCGATACCGAACCGGCGACGGTCGCATACATGACCATGTTGTGGGAGGGCGGGATCAGCAGGCCCTGCACGGACGAAGTCATGGTGATGTTGGTTGCGAACTCTTCGTCGTAGCCCTCGTCCTTCATCATCGGGATGAGGATGGTGCCGAGGGATGCGGTATCCGCGGTAGAGGAACCGGAAATGCCGCCGAAGAACATGGACGCGATGACGTTAACCATCGCCAGGCCGCCGCGGACCCAGCCGATCAATGCGTTTGAAAGCTCGATCAGTTTGTCTGATATGCCGCCGGCGCCCATGATTTCACCCGCAAGGATGAAGAACGGTACCGCCATCAGGGTGAATACGTTAACGCCTTTGACCATCAGCTGCGCAATCTGCTGCAGCGGCAGGCCGAGATACAGGGTCGTCAGGATACTGGAAAGGCCGATCGCAAACGCAATAGGAAATCGCATAATGATCATTGCGAAGAACGAAACGACCAGAATCAGTACCGCACCGGTTTCAACACTCATTTGCCTTCAGCCTCCTTCTTTGCACGCGCTGCGGCCTTGGCGGCGCGTCTCTCCTCGCGCAGGCGGGCCTGCTCCTCACGGTTGCGCTCATCTTCCTCACGCTCGAGCTCGGGCAGGGTCACACCGCGCTTGCGGCGGTCAAAGAAATTGATAGCGCGTTCGATCTCCATCAGCGCGAGACCGACGCCTGCAAACGGAACGGACAGGTACAGCCACATGGACTTGATGCCGACGCCCGTGATGACATTGCGTCCGGCCAGCATGGAGAACTTCCAGCCTTCAACGATCATAAAGATCGCGAAAATAAAGATGCCGATCTGGGCCAGCGCGCGGAACACGCAGACTGCCTTCTCCGGCAGGATCATATCCAGAATGGTCATGCGGATGTGGGTATCCCTGCGGATCGCCAGCGCCGCGGAAATCATGCACATGTAAACCATGCACATCAGAACGATCGGCTCGCCCCAGGCCAGAGGAGCCTTGATAAAGAATCGGTTCACTACAACATAGCTGGTCAGAAGAACCATTACTGCGAAAAAGATCTTACAAACCGACATAAAGAACCGATATACAATATCGAAAAATTTCGTAACTTTCGCCATTGTTTACCTTCTTTCTACCTTGTTACACCCATTACATATCTTGAGTATTCGACCCGCTTTCGGAGAACCGGAAAGCGGGTCGGATCATCAGTCAAACAAGGAATTACTTGGCAATGATCGCCTCGTAGTAATCTTCCAGGCCAGCCGCGTACTTTTCAACAACGCCCTTGGTTGCTTCGATGTACGGGGTCTTGTCCTCAACCTCGATCACATTCGCGCCGGCGTCCTTCGCCTGCTGGAGCAGGTCGTTATCCAGCTCTTCGATGTTCTCGCGGTTCCACTGCTCGGTCTCCTGGCCTGCCTCGATCAGGATCTGCTGCGCTTCTTCATCCAGGGTGTTCCATACCTGCTCGCTCATCAGGATGATGGACGGGGAGTAGGTGTGGCCGGTCAGGATGTAGTTCGGCGCAACTTCGTAGAACTTGTTGGAAACATAGCCGGAGTGCGGCTGCTCAGCGCCGTCAACCGTGCCGGTCTGCAGCGCAGAGTACAGCTCGGAGAAGGAGATCGGGGTGGACTGGACGCCCAGTGCGGAAGCCGTGTCGCTCATCAGGTCGGTGGTCGGCACGCGCAGCTTCAGGCCCTGGAAGTCCTCGATCGATTCGACCGGCTTGTCCTCTACCGTGAAGAAGTTACGGGAGCCTTCGTCGAGGTAGAACAGGCCGACCATGCCGGTGCCGGCTTCCTGGGGCTCCTTGAGGAATTCGTCGCCGATCTCGGAGTCAAGCACGTTCCAGAGATGCTCACGGTCGCGGAAAATGAACGGCAGGCCGAACAGGTTCAGCTTCTGGATGCCGAAGTCGCTCAGCGAGTTGGTGTTGCCGCGGCACATATCGACCGCGCCGCCGCCCATCTGCAGGGTCTGGTAAACGGTCTTCTCGTCGCCCAGCTGGCCGGCCGGGAATACGTCGATCGTGATGCGGCCGTCCGACTTCTCAGCAACCAGCTCCGCAAAGTGATCCGCGCACTCGTCCATGATGTGACCGTCCGGATTCAGCTCGGCATACTTGAGGGTGTAGCTCTGCAGCTCACCGTCGCCGGATGCTTCACCGCTGCCGCCGGAAGTCGTGCCGCCGCCGCAGCCAGCCAGCAGAGACGCCAGCATGGTGCCCGCCAGTGTCAGGGATAGGATTCTTTTCGTTTTCATTTCTTTTTCCTCCATTCATTCCATTTCCAATCCATGTGCTCAAACCGCACAAAGATAACAAAAGTTAGCAGGGAAGCCGCGCTCAAACCACGTACTTCCGATACATATCCAGGCCGCTCCGGAAAATGATGCGGCTCTCGACATACTGGACCTCCGAAAGCGGCTTCTGCGCCTTGAACAGCTGGTCACACATCACGCGCGTGGCCATGTAGGCCTGCTGCTCCGGGTCCTTGAAAATGATATTCTGTACAATGCCCTTTTCCATGTTGGCTGCCGTCTCAGCGAACAGGTCGCTCGCCACGATGCGGATCTTCTTTTCCAGCCCGCGCTCGACGATGAGCCGCGCAAGCAGCACGCTCAGTCGCGCGCTGACGCCGAAGGCGCCCGCAATATCGGTGCGCGTATCGAGCGTATGCCCAAGGCGCGAGGTCAGCTCGTCCGAATTGTAATACCCGTTCACCTTCAGGATCTGAAGGTCCGGGCGGTTCTCTTTCATATATTCCTCAAACCCGATCACCGTCTGGTAATGCGAGGGGATGAGCACGTCGCCCGCGCAGAGCAGCACTGCGCTGTTTTCCGGCAGCTGGCTGGCCATCAGCTCGGCCGTAATGCGGCCGGTGATGTCGTAATTGGCCTGGACGCAGGCAATGCGGCCGCAGTCGGGCGTATCGTCACATGCGAGGAAAACCGGGATGCCATGATCCACATATTTTTTTACCACGCTCTTACACTTTGCATCAAAGTGGCCGACCGTAACCAGCGCATCGATTTCGCCGTTGTAGCGTTCATAACAGGTCAGCAGTTCGTTCGCCTGATCGCTCGAGGTCTCCGGATAATAGGGCAGTTCAACTACTTCCAGATTAAAGCCCTCCATCTCGCCGATGCAGCGCCGGAACCCCTGCCAGACGTTGGCGTAGAAAAAGCGGTTCTGCACCGTCGGCCCCGGGAAGGCCGCAACAATGCGGGTCGTTCCGCGCTTGAGCGCCGATGCCGCCGTATTGGCGCGGTAGCCGCGCTTGGCACAGATCTCCAGGATCTGCTGCCGCACTTCCTCGGTAACGCCTTTCTTGCCGTAAATCGCCCGATGGACCGTACCGGTCGAGACCGAAGCCTCCTCCGCGATGTCCTTCATTGTCACTCGGTTTCCCATTCGGTCTCTCCTCCTTGTTGCTTGTCGCTAAAACGTTTTACTCGCTTTTCTTAACATCATCTTAATCCCATTCGTCATATTCGTCAATATCAGTTTGTTTATCAGGCTTCATTTGGTGAACTATTCCCATATTTTCCATCTGTAATTTATATACAATTCACAATTCGTTCACAATCTTCTGAAAATTTCGAAAACGTTTTATCTCGTTTTCTCTGCTTTCACCATAATAATTGTTGATTTTTGCACAATACTTACAACTTATTTATGTAATTTGTCAAATAACTGTCGATTTACTTATATTATTTTTACAAATTTTTCTTTTTTCACGAAAACGTTTTATCAATCCTCCTGGTTCTATGCTATACTATAGTGCAGGGATTGCAGATCCTGTCACTTGATCGGGAATGAGGAGAATGTTTATGGAATCACAGGAAATTACGGTCCGCTCGCACCTGGACAGCCGGGTATTTTCGGATTTTTCAAATTTTAATGCCTTCCGGCTGCACAACCGCTGGCTGAGCCTGATCTTTTTCCCCGTGTTGATGATCGCGCTTGCGCTGGTGCATCGGGCAACAAATAATGAAACCTTTTTCTGGATCTTTCTGATCCTCGGCATCCTGCTCCCTGTCGGCTATCTGCCGTTTTATTCTGTTTCGCTCCGGCAGCAGATCCGCGCCAACGGGCTGGATACCCCCCGCCACGCCTATACGGTTACGGTATCCTATGCCGGCGTGCAGGTCGAAAACGCAACGGAGAAGGCCAGCTACCGCTGGGACCAGATATACCGGGTCTACGCGCTGGGCAGTGCAACCTATATCTACATCACGCGGGCGCGCGCCTTCCTCCTCCCCAACGCCGACCTGCCGGAAGGCTGCACCCAGAACGATCTGCTCGCGCTGGTGCGCCGCCGTCTGGACAGCATCCGCCTGTTTGACAAACGCGGCCGCAGCCAGAGAAAGGACGGATGACTGCGATGTCCGACAACAAAAAGGCTGTCCTGCGGCAATGTTATATTGCTTTTGCGCTCAGCGGCATGGGTTCGCTGATGGTCGGCTCGCTGCTCCCCTTCCTGCGCGATGCCTATGGCCTGAATTATGCTTTCTCCGGCATGCTCCTGTCCGCGCAGCCGGTCGGCAACCTGATCTCCACCCTGCTTGCAGGCGTGCTGCCGCTGTATATCGGCCGCCGGCGCACGGTCCTGATCCTTACGATCTGGATGCCGGTCGCCTACCTGCTTTTTGCGCTCACCTCCTCCCCGCCGCTTCTGCTCGCGGCCTGCTTTTTCACCGGGCTGGCGCGCGGCAGCGGCGCGAACTTTTCAAATGTGGTGGTCTCGACGCTTGCCGGAGAGACCCCCAGCGCGCTTAATCTGCTGCACGGCGCGTTTGCCCTCGGCGCATTCTCCGCGCCTTTCCTGCTGCTGCTTGCCAATCTTGCGCTGCCTGCACCCGGCTTCCGGCTGGCGGCGCTGTGCATGGCGGCGCTCGCAGCCATCCAGTTCTCTTTTTATTTCCGCGCTTCCCGGCACCGTCTGCCCGAGCAGCCGCACGCCGGCCTGCGCCATGTTTCCTACCGCTTCCTGCGGTCGGCGCCGTTCTGGTCTGCGGGCCTGATCCTGTTGTTTTATATTTCCGCCGAGTATTCCATCACCGGCTGGCTGGTCACCTATATGACCGACAGCGGCATCGTCAGCGGAACGCTTGCGCAGATGACCAGCAGCATCCTGTGGATCTGTATCCTGGCCGGCCGCCTCGCATCCGCCGCAATCAGCCGCACGGTGTCGCGCAATGTCCTGCTGATTGCCAACGGCATTGGCTTTTTCGGTTTTTTCCTCCTGCTTTTCTACAGCACCAGCGCCCCCGGCGCAGCGCTGAGCATTGCAGGACTGGGCCTTTTCATGGCAGGCATTTACCCGACTGTGTTTTCCTCTGTCACCGCTGAGCTTTCCGGCAACGACTTCGCCTCCAGCCTGCTGATGCTGCTCGGCAGCCTGGGCGGCATCATTGCCCCTGCCCTGATCGGCTATATCTCGGAAAGCGCAGGCATCGCGGGCGGCATGCGCACGGTGATCGTGCTCACGACTGTGACCTGCGCGCTCATCCTGTTCCGATCGGTTATTCCCCTGGTAAAAGCCCGCGCCGCCAGCCGCGCAGTATAAAAAAACCGCCCAATAGGGCGGTTTTTTCATTATTCCGTTATCCCAAACGCTCCTTGCGCTCGCGGCCGTCGCGCAGCAGCGCGGTCAGGGTCTCGCGGTCGCCCGTGCGGATCGCGCGGCGGTATTCGTCCAGATGGGCGATGATCTCGTCGATCTCGCGTGCCAGCGGCTCGGCGTTGCACAAAAACAGCTCGCTCCACATGGTCTCGTTGAGCTTGGCCACGCGGGTCAGGTCCTTGTAGCTGCCCGCCGAGTAGCCGTTATGCTTGTCCGCTTCCGGGCTTTTGATATACGCCGAGGACACGACATGCGCCAGCTGCGAGGTGAACGCGATCATCCTGTCGTGCTGCTCTGCCGAGCAGCGCACGGTCTGGCCGAAGCCGAGCGACATGAAGTAGGCCTCGAGCTGCTCGAGCACCCGCTCGGTGCTGCTTGCGGTCGGCACGAAGATCATGCTCGCCCCGTCGAACAGGGTCGGCAGGGAAAAATCCAGGCCGGAAAACTCTCGGCCCGCCATCGGGTGCCCGCCGACAAAATGCACGCCCGCGTCGAGCGCGGCCTGCTCGAGCCGGTCGACCATGAACTGCTTGACGCCGACCATGTCGACCACCACACAGCCCTTTTTCAGCTTTGGCATATTCTCCAGCAGCCAGTCGACCGTCGCCTGCGGATACAGGCCGATGATGACCAGGTCGGCTTCCTTATACAGCGCCTCGGTCGCGATCGCGTTGATCGCGCCGTCCGCAAGCGCCTGCTCCGCGGTGCGGCGGGTGCGGTTCCAGCCGAGCACGCGGCTGAGCGTGCGCGTTTTGATGGCCTTTGCCATCGAGCCGCCCATCAGGCCGAGGCCGGCAATGAGTACGGTGTCGAACATGGTTGGTCCCCCTTGTTTTATGGTTTTACTTGACTAAATTGTATCGTGCGGGGCGGGCTTTGTCAATGGAAAAGGCGGCCGGATGAACCGACCGCCTTATATTATTCTGCTTTCACCAAGTAGGTAAAATCGGTTTTGCTGCCATCTGAAGTGGGAATGCTGATCGTTAATTTGAATTCATCAGACAGGCTATTTGCTTCGACAGGAATATCCAGATAAGATCTCCGGGTTTCTTTAGCACCAACCGACAGCAGCAAATTGTTGCTGGCACCGCGCTGCCATTCGTTGGCTGGAATGGTTTGCATACTTCCGTCAATATCTCTGATCTTTTTTTCCGGATCTACCATATATGCGCCTTCCTCCAAGGGTGTTTCTGCGCGCGAGTAAGCTACGCCATCATATTCCACAGAAGCGAACGAACCATCGTGGAACTCCGCAGAAGCGCGATCCAGGTTCGTCACCGTGTAAGTGAAAGCGGCAAAGGTATGCCCTTTGGGCGCAACATACGGATTGTCGGAATCTTGCTGCGCATCAAATTCCTTCGGTAGAAAATAATTTTCATCTACAGTATTGTTCAGAGCAATTGCTAATGCAGCAGAATCCAAGGTAAAAGAGAAAATATCGGTTGATACAGTATCGCCTACTGCAGCATACTGCTCCTCGGAAACCTCGGACGGGGTATCCCCATCAGAGGAAGCGCTGGCTTGCTCCGTTTGCGTGCCGCCGCACGCCGCCAGCGAGAACAGCATACAGCCTGCCAGCAATAACGCTATGATCTTTCTCATTTTTGCCCGCCTCCTGTAATATAATTACATATTTAATGATAGCATATTGCAATGTGCTTTGCAATATATCGTCAATCTTTCATCTCTACCGATTGAGCGGTGGCGAAAAATGCAAAGCGAGCCTCTGCGAAGCAAGCGGCGCGGCGAGCCGCAATGACCTGCTTCACGCGCGCTACGCACGAGGGACTTTTTCGACAGACTGTGGCAGGCTGGCAATGCCAGCCTGTTTTTCTATTTCTTCGGCCTTGGGTTGACCCGGCAGATATGTTTCCAGAGCGGCGTGATCCGGCAGAATACGAACACGATCAGCGCCCCGGCGAGGTTCAAAATCAAATCGTCCACGTCGCACGAGCCCGCGCCGGTGTACACCTGCGCGACCTCGACCGCGGTGATGCCGAGGATAAGCGTGGCTGTGAAAAAGAAGATGCTCCGCTGCCAGCGGAACAGCGCGGGCAGCAGCACGCCGAGCGGCGCGAACGCCACGAGGTTGCCCAGCAGATTGAGGATCACGAGCCGCAGCGAGATGTTGCCGTAGCCGTAGGCGATGAGGTAATTTTTGACGGTGCGCAGCGGCTCGAGGTTGATCGCCCCGTAATCCACGCCGAGGTGGAAGCCGCGGCCAAAGGCGTTGTCGAAGAACAGAACATTCGCCAGCACCCATAAGTAGTACCAGAACAGCAGCATCATGTAATCGTGCCGCCGCGTGCCGCGCGCGCCCTTGGGCACGCCGTAAAACAGCGACACGCCGAGCAGGGCGGCGAATCCCGCGGCAAACGCGATTTTCCATTCCGGACCCACGATGTAGCCGGGCGCCAATTCATAATACAGGTTAAAGCAGAGCAGGACGACGGTCAGCACCGCCGCCAGCCTGCGGACAAAGGTTTTCAAAAGGGTATTGCTCCTTTGTGGAAGGATTTCGCCTGTTTGGCGGAGGGGGGTGCCCGCTTCCGGCGGGCGGGGACAGCCCCGACGGGGCTGCGCCGTAGGGGCGCGCACTGCGCGCCCAATGGGGGTGTTGGCCCAACAGGGCGAAGGTGTGCCCGTACTTCATGGGCTGGAATGCGGCCTGCGCGGCCGCACTGCGCACAAGAGGGGGCGCTTCGCCCCCTCTTGCGAATCACCCCCGCCGGGGGATGTACGCGGGTGCCCGCGACCGCAAACAAATTTGTCCACATACTGTGGAAAAATTTGATTTGCGACAACGTCGCGGCGGTAGGGTTTTGCGCCTGACCCCGGGGGCGGGGGGTGCTGGCGATGTGAGGCCCTCGCCTGTTGTTTCCGTGAAGGCGACGCTCCGGCCGGGTGCAGGTATGCGGGCGCGGGGTGCGCACCCCTACAGGGGGACGCAGCGTTTGGCGCGCCGAAGTCGTGGCCCAGGCCAGTTTGGCGCGCCGAGGTCGTCGCGCCCTACGAGGTGGCAGCAGTGAACGGTACGCGCGCCTCTGGGGTGGCATCCATTCCGCTTACCCTGACAAGGCAAATGGGTGGCAGCCGGAAAGCGTCACTTACTCTTGCGCGCGCAGCGCGCCCTGAAGGAAGGGGTGGTGATTCGCAAGAGGCAGGGGGGAACCTTGGTTCCCCCTCCTCTTGTGTGCCTGCGGCGCACAGCCGCGAATATGCCGTTATGATTTGGCATACACGGCGCGCCGAGGTCGTGAACCAAGCCAGTTTGGCGCGCCGAGTCGTCGCGCCCTACGAAATTGCACGTCAATTCACCTTCTCGCGCCCTACGGTGCAGGCCCCCTCCCCCCTAAGCCGCGTTTGTTACAGCCTCTCCGCCTCGGAAAGCCACAGCGCCGCACATGCGTCCGACGGCATGCGCCAGTCGCCGCGCGGGGACAGCGTGACCGTGCCGACCTTGGGGCCGTCCGGCAGGCAGGAGCGCTTGAACTGCTGGGTAAAGAAGCGGCGGACAAAGGTCACGAGCCACTTTTTGATCGTCGCGTCGTCGTACACACCCGCAAAGGTTTTGCGCGCGATGCGGTAGATCTTGCGCGGCGGATAGCCGAAGCGCAGCATATAATACAGGAAAAAGTCGTGCAGCTCGTACGGGCCGACCAGATCCTCGGTCTTCTGGCTGATCTCGCCGTCCTTGGGCGGCAGCAGCTCGGGAGACACCGGGGTGTCGAGCACATCGTACAGCACGTCCGACAGCTCGCCCATCGTGCGGTCGGCCTCGTAGGCCACCAGATAGCGCACCAGCGTCTTGGGGATGGAAGCGTTGACGCCGTACATACTCATATGGTCGCCGTTGTAGGTCGCCCAGCCGAGCGCGAGCTCGGACAGGTCGCCCGTGCCGACCACCATGCCGCCCGTCTTGTTCGCGAGGTTCATCAGCACCAGCGTGCGCATACGCGCCTGCCCGTTCTCGAAGGTGACCGAGAGATCGTCCTTGGACTGGCCGATGTCGCTGAAGTGCTGGTCGACCGCAGCCTTGATGTCCACGGTCTCGAGCGTTACGCCGTAAGCATCCGCGAGCTTTTCCGCGTTGCCCTTTGTGCGCGCGGTCGTGCCGAAGCACGGCATGGTGACCGCGAGGATGCCCTTGCGGTCCAGACCCAGCATATCGAACGCATGCACGAGCACGATCAGCGCGAGCGTGGAGTCCAGCCCGCCCGACAGGCCGACGACCGCGGTCTTTGCGTGCGTGTGGCGCAGGCGGGTGGCAAGGCCGGTCGCCTGCAGGCTGAGGATCTCCTCGCAGCGCTCGTCGCGCAGCGCCTTGCTGGCGGGCACGAAGGGCGTGCGCGGGAAGGTGCGGTCGGTCAGGTCGTTTGCGCCCGGATGAACCGGCAGCGCGGCGACCGCGGGGTTCTGCTCAGTGACAAAGGTATTCATGCGGCGGCGCTCATGCGTCAGGCGCTGCACGTCGATATCCGCATAGATGACGCCGCGGTCAAACAACCTGCTCTCTGCCAGGAGCGCGCCGTTTTCCGCGATCAGGTCGTGCCCCGCGAACACAAGGTCCTGCGTGGACTCGCCGAAGCCCGCGTCCGCATACAGGTAGGCGCACAGCAGGCGCGCGGACTGCTGGCGCACCAGATCGCGGCGGTAGGACGCTTTGCCGATGATCTCGTCCGACGCGGACAGGTTGACGATCACGGTCGCGCCCGCCTGCGCGAGCCGCGTGGACGGCGGGTTCGCGACCCAGAGGTCCTCGCAGATCTCCACGCCCAGAGTGAATTCCGGCATGTCCGCACACTGGAACAGAAGCGGCTCGCCGCCCGCAAACAGGGTGTCCTGCCCGAGCAGGGAGATGGTCTGGAACGGTACGCCCGCGCCCGAAACAAAGTGGCGCGCTTCGTAAAACTCGGAATAGTTCGGGATGAACTGCTTGGGCACAATGCCCTCGATTTTCCCGCCGCACAGCACTGCGGCGACGTTGAACAGCTTGCCCTGATGCACGAGCGGCAGACCGACCACCACGGCGGCGTTCAACGCGGCGGTCTCGCGGCACACCGTGTCGAGCGCGGCGAGCGCGCCGTCCAGCAGCGTGCGCTGCAAAAACAGGTCGCCGCAGGTGTACCCGGTCAGGCACAGCTCGGGGAACACGACCAGATGCGCGCCCTTTGCTGCGGCCTGTCTGGCCAGCTTTACGATCTCGGAAGCATTGTATGCGCAGTCCGCGACGCGCAGGTCGGGCGTTGCGGCAGCGATTTTGACAAATCCATCCTGCATTCCTGTATTCCTCCAGATAACTCAGATATGGTTAGTATACCCCGTTTTCCCCCCGAGCGCAAGAATATTTGGGCGCCGGGCGCGCAATGCGCCCTTCCCCGCGCTTTTCGCGCGCATAAAAAAGATTTCCGGCCGAAACCGTCCGGAAATCATAAAAAGGCAGGACACGCTTCCGCGCCGCAGGCGCGGCTTCAAAAAGAAAGCAGGCCGCGTCTGCGGCCTGCTTTCATAAAAACCGGGAGCTAACGCCGCCGCTTCGCGCCCTTGGCGCGTATAAAAAATATCCAGCGGAAAAATCGCTGGATATCATAAAAAGGCAGGACATGTACCTGCCTTTTTATACAAGGAAGCGATTTTGTGTGCCGCAAGCGGCGCGCAAATATCGCGTTTTGGCTTTGTCCGGGCATGCGCCCGGCAAAGCCCCTCGTTTGAAGCTGTACGCTTCAAACGAATTCTTTAGAATATAACGACCGTCGTCCCCACCGGGATATTGTTGTAGATCCAGTTGATGTCGCTCTTGTACATGCGGATGCAGCCGTGCGAAACCGGATAGCCCGCGCTGTAATCATACTCAGTATCCGTGCCCGGGTAGCACAGGCGAGAATGGAACGCATAGCCCGTGCCGGGGTAGAAGCCGACAACCGGGCGCACGGTATAGGTGCTGGTCGTCCAGCCGGAGGCCAGCTTGTAGGATACCGTGGTCACGCCGACCGGCGTGGGGGTGCTGGCTGCGCCCGTGCCCACGAGGAAGGACTTGATCATCTTCCAGTTGCCCTTGGAGCCCTGGAACACGTTGACATGCTGGTACGCCCGGTTGATCCAGACCAGATACTGGCTGTTGCTCGAATAGCCCTTGGCGTTGATCCAGATCTCCTTCTCGGTCTTGGAATAGTCGCCGTTGACCGCATAGGCGGTGGTGTAGTTGCCGCGGTAGGTGGAGGAAACCAGATTCAGCACGCGGTTAACGTCGCGCTCATAGTACCACTCGTCCGAGTAGTTTTCGATCGGGACGGTCTTTTCGACATACAGCTCCTCGGTCTCGCCCGTGGAGGGATTGTCATAGGTGAGCTTGAAGCCCATCGTCACGCTGGTCTTCATATCCTTGGTGAAGGTGAAGTAGGTCGTGTGACGGGAGATCTTATCCGCGGTCAGCTGGAAATTGTCGTTGCCGAAGCCTGCGATCGGCTTGCCGTCCTGATACCACTGCGCGGAGCAGATCTTGTCCTCGGTCACGCCGGTGAACTTGACCTGGGTCAGCAGCGAGCCGCCCGGCAGGACCCTGGTTGGTACGCCCATCTCGATCGCAACGCCGGTGAGGCCCTTGTCGATGTTCTCGGTCACGGTATCCGCGGCGAGCGTGATCTCGCAGTTTACCGCGCGCACGTCCACCGTGCCGGCCTTGCCGCTGCCGTCCACCTTGGTGCCCACGCCTGCAGCCAGCAGGGTGTCCACATTGTCGTTGATGGTCAGGGTATTGTTCTTCGCGCCGCCCATCACGGATACCGTGCCGACAGCATCGCCCACCGTGATGGTATTGCCGCTGCCGGTGACGGTCAGGCTGTCCGCCTGCATGCCGGACAGGTCGATCTCGCGGTTCGCGGCGGTGATCTCGATATTGCTCACGCTGCCGTCAAAGGTGACCGCGCCGCCCTTGCCTGCGATGACCAGCGTCTGCACGCCCGAACCGTTCTTGACGTTGATCGCCGCGGTGCCCGCGGGGTCGGCGGCAAGCGTGCCGATCGAGGTATTCCCCTGCGCGGTCAGGAGCACGTCCTCCGCGCCCTTGAGCACGACGCGGCCGCTGAGCGCCGCCCCGTCGATCTGAACCGTCGTGGTATCCGCTGCAAAGATGTAATCATCCGCGCTCTGCACGTCTGCAAGTTCATATTCCGCGGTGTTGACCAGCGTGCCGCCGGGCTGCGCCCCGGCGGTCTCGCCCTCGACCGGGAAGTTCGGCGCGATGCGCAGCAGCATGGTGACAAACTGCGCGCGCGTCAGGTTGCCCTGCGGGTTGAGCGTGGTGGCGGTCTCGCCGTTGACGATGCCCGCCGCGACCAGCGCCGCGGCAGCCTGCCGCTGTTCGTCGGTCATGTTGTCCGTATCGGTGAATGCGCTGAGTTCATCCTCCGCAGCCTCTGCGCGGTCGTATACAAAGGCGCGCGCAAGCAGCACGAACGCCTCCGCGCGGGTGGCGGCGGTGTCAAAATTGCGGCTGTCATTCGATTCGATCAGGCCGAGGTGGATGGCCTTGCCCAGATCGTTTGCATACCATGCGTTCTGCGGGGTGCCGGTCAGGCCGCTGGTGCTGTCCGCGATGTCCGCGCCGAGCGCGCGGTTCAAAATGACGATCGCTTCCGAGCGCTTGACCGCGTTGTCCGGCAGCATCTTGCCGTCAATGCCGTTGAGCAGGCCGAGCGCGACCGCGCGGTTCAGCGCATCCGCCGCCCAGTGGCCCTCGATATCCGGAAAGGCCGGCACGACAGGCTGCTCCGGCTCGCCGGGCTGCGTCTCCGCGCTGGTCAGCGTCAGCTCGACAGGCAGGGTGCGCGCCGCGATGCGCGCGATATACAGCCGGGCCTCGTCCTCGGTAAAGCTGCCGGTCAGGGTGCAGCCGCCGTTCTCGCCCGCGCTCTCCGCCGTGGCCTGCGCGATTTCCGCGCCGTCCATCGTGACGGTGAGCGTCGAGGCCGCGTTGAGCGCTTCTGCAAAGGTCGCTTCGCCCTCGTCGGTGAAATTGACCTGTATGTACGGGGTTTCGTCATCGGCAAAGCCGAGCGAGCTTTCCGACACGTTTTCGCCGGTCAGCCAGACCTTGCCGTCCGCGTCCGTGAACGCCAGCTCGTTCCGCCATGCGAGGAACTCCGCCACACTATCGGTTTCCGTGTCCGTAGGCAGGGTGACGACGACCGTCTGCCGGTCCTCCGGGAAGGTGATCTCCGCCCCGGCAATGTTCAGCTGCTCCAGACGGTGCTCGAGCACGGCGCGCACCTGTTCGACCACAGCATCGTGCATCTGGTCGGTGTCATATTCGTCCGGCAGGGTGACGGCATAGGTCAGCACGGTGCTGCCGGACTGCCCCTCTGCTTCCGCCGCACTGCCGCCCGCGGCGAATGCCGTCGTCAGCAGCATCATAACGGCCAGCAGGCCGCTTATCACACGTTTTTTCAAGGTATATTCCCCCTTGCTACATCATTATTTTCATTGTACGTTTGCCGGGTAGGCTTGTCAAGCGCAAGCATGGTTTCAGTTTCGATACAAAATCCGCTGTCCGGCCATTTCCCGTACCATTCCGAACTGACGGGCCGCCGTCCGGTTTTGTTCCCGCCGGCAGAGGTTTACAAGCGCTTTGCCGCGTGCTATACTAATATAGGCTATTTATAGCCGCATTGAATTGGTATATTTTTCAGAGGAGGAAACCATACATGCTTTGCAAGAACTGCGGCAAGGAGCTGCCCATTGCGGGCAAATTCTGCCCATTCTGCGGCGCGCCCGTCGAGCAGACCGGCGTCAACGACGAGACCGCCGTTTTCACCTCGCTGCCCGAGGACCTCGAAGGCCCGATCGATCTGTCGGCGTTCGACGCCGCGATGAAGGAGGGCCATCCTTCCGCCGGCGCGGCGGAGGACGGCGTCACGGCCGGCGACCCGC
>USLE01000002.1 GCA_900555465.1 uncultured Butyricicoccus sp. | reverse complement strand
AGAACATGCCGCGCTGCCTGGGCGGCATGGAGGACTGCATCCACATCTCCGAGGTGGATATGATCGTCGAGGGCAACAACGCCCCCATGCCCCAGATGGGCTCGATCCCGGCGACCGAGGTCGACCGCAAGGTCGCGGAGCTGATCGTGTCCGAGATCCCGAACGGCGCCTGCCTGCAGCTGGGCATCGGCGGCATGCCGAACACGGTTGGCGCGCTGATCGCGGACTCCGACCTCAGGGATCTGGGCGTGCACACCGAGATGTATGTGGATGCGTTTGTCGATATCGCCAAGGCGGGCAAGATCACCGGCCGCTGCAAGACCATCGACCGCGGCCGTCAGGCATACGCTTTTGCTGCGGGCACGCAGAAGCTGTATGACTACCTGAATGACAACCCGGAATGTGCGTCCGTGCCGGTGGACTACACCAACGACGTGCGCGTGATCGCGCAGATCGACAACTTTATCTCGATCAACAACGCGGTGGATATCGACCTGTACGGTCAGGTGAACGCGGAGTCCGCGGGCACCAAGCAGATCTCGGGCACGGGCGGCCAGCTCGATTTCGTCATGGGCGCTTATCTGTCCAATGGCGGCAAGAGCTTTATCTGCCTGTCCTCTACCTTCAAGCAGAAGGACGGCACGATCGCGTCCCGCATCCGTCCGACCCTGTCCGACGGCTCGATCGTCACCGACCCGCGCTCGGCGACCCAGTATGTCGTCACCGAGTACGGCATGATCAACCTCAAGGGCAAGTCCAGCTGGGAGCGCGCCGAGGCGCTGATCTCGATCGCGCACCCGGATTTCCGCGAGCAGCTGATCGAGGATGCGGAGAAAATGCACATCTGGAAGCGTTCGAACAAGCGCTGAAACAGCAGATAAGAGGGCAGCCCGCCGAACCGGCGGGCTGCTTTTTTGCAGCGCAAACTGGCATTGTGAAAAAAGAAAAATCTGGTGCTTTTGAAAAGGTCAAGACAGGGATACAATAAGGACAGTCAGAAACAGAAGAAGGTGTCCGATATGACAAGTAAAAAGACGAGAACGATCATTTTAACCGCGCTTTTGGCAGCGCTGACGACGGTTGCGACGATGGTCATCCGCATCCCCACGCCGACGCTCGGCTACATCCATCTGGGCGACGGGCTGGTGCTGATCTGCGGCATCCTGCTCGGGCCGGGGCTGGGCGCAGTCGCGGCGGGCATCGGTTCGATGCTGGCCGATCTGTTCGCGGGCGCAGTTGCCTATATGCCGGGCACGCTTGTCATCAAGGCGCTGACCGCGGCTGCCGGCGGCTGGCTGTATCACCACATGGCGGGGCGCGGCCACATGAACACGCCGGTGCGCGTGGCGCTGTGCGGCATCCCCGCGGAGTGCGTGATGGTGGCCGGGTATTTTGTATATGAGGTCGGCATGCAGGTCGTTGCAGGCAGTGCGGTCGGCGCGGCAGCGGTCGCGGTGTTGGCCGGCGTACCGTTCAACATCGTGCAGGGGCTGGCAGGCGTGATCGTGTGCGCCGTGCTGCTCCCGGTGCTCAGCCACGCGAGCGCAGAGATGGATGCGCGCATCCGGACCTGAAGAGCAGAGCAAAACAGGAAAGAGCCGTCTCAGGACGGCTCTTTTTCTATGCCCGCTTCTGCTGCAAGGCGGTCGAGCAGGAAACGGCCGCAGGTGCCGGTATCATGGGCATGCTGGTCAAGGAAACATTGGGTGCGCCAGATTTCCGCGCTGAGCGCAGGCAGGGTGTCGAAGTGGGGGAGCTGGGCGCGGCAGTGGTAAAGAGACTCGATCACACAGATGTCGCAGAGCAGGTCGTAAGTGTTCTCGATCATATCGTTATAGAGTTCGGTGCAGGTGGTGTTTGTCATAGTGTGGCCTCCTATTATGGCTTTAAGCCATTATAAAATAGAGAAAACAATTTGTCAATGGCTGATAGCCATATTGATGGAAAAATAGCTGTCAGCTATAATGTTTACAAGATAGCGGCGCGCCGAGGTCGCCGCGCCCTACGGACTCGGGTGGAGGAGAGTAAAATGGTTGATTATCGTGCACTGTTCCGCAGGCGGCGCAAGGAAAAGGGGCTGACGCAGACGCAGTTGGGGGAAATGGTCGACAGGACACAGGCTTATATTTATGAGATCGAGAGCGGGCGGAAAACACCCTCCCTTGATCTGTTTTTCCAAATCTGTGAAGCACTTGATATTAAGGTGTTTCCGGACGAACAGTAAAAAAGCGCTATGGAGATTCCATAGCGCTCTTTTTGATACTGCGGACAATCCCGCCGGTTCCGGCGCGGGAGCGCCCTCCGGGGCGGCAGCCAATACCATGCCTGTCGCAACAGCTGCCGGGCGGCAGGCGGAAAGCGTCACTTACCTCTGCGCGCGCAGCGCGCCCTGAAGGGAAGGTGGGAGATTGACAAGAGGGAGGAAACCGTCGGTTTCCTCCCTCTTGCCCGCTCGCGCCGCGCAGGCGCAAATTTTATCCACTGGGGAAGCAGGCACGCCCGCATCTCGTCAGTGAACCGTTGCGGGACGGGCGCGCAATGCGCGCCCCTACGGGCAGGAGCGCCGCGCAGGCGCAAATTCCCCCCACTTGGGAAGTGGGTACGCCCGCATCTCGTCAGCGAACCATCGCGGGACGGACACACAGTGCGCGCCCCTACGGGCAGAAGTACCGCGCAGGCGCAAATTCCACCCACTTGGGAAGCAGGCACGCCCGTACCTCGTCAGGCGAACCATTGTGGAACGGACGCGCAATGCGCGCCCCTGTATTTTTCATCAGGCCAGCGTCAAATATTGCTGCGGGTCGACCTTCTCGTCGTTTACATGCACCTCGAAATGCAGGTGCGGGCCGGTGGAGTTGCCGGTGTTGCCCGAGAGCGCGATCTGCTCGCCCTTGGCGACAATATCGCCTACCGCGACCAGCAGCTCGGAGTTGTGCGCATACAGCGTCTTGTAGCCGTTCTGGTGGTCGAGGATGATATAGTTTCCGTAGCCGTTGTCCAGATCACCGGCAACGATCACCTTGCCGTTGTCCGCGGCATAGACCGGCGTGCCCTCGGGCACAGCCAGATCAACGCCGCTGTGCAGCTTGCCCCAGCGCCATTTGAAGCCCGAGGTAAAGGTGTAGCTGGTCACCGGGACGGAAAATTCCCCCGTGCCGATGCCCACGTTCTTGGTGCCGACCTCGATGATCTCGTCGGTCGCGCTGCTCAGTACCGTGCGCTCGAGGATGGTGCGCCCGTGTTCCTCGCCGTCCACGGTCTCGATCTCGGCAGTAACGACCGCCTCGCCCGCGCAGCCCTCCTGCAGGGTGGCGCGGTAGGTCTGGTCGAGCTGGTCGTTTTCGCGCGTGATGGTCTCATAGGGGATCTCCTCTGTGTAGGTGACCGAGCGGGTCGAGGTCACATCCAGACGGGGCGCGAGGTAGTCGTACAGCTCGCCGAAATCCGAGACCAGACGGGTCTCCGCGACGACCGCGTCCACGCGCACCTCCTGCAAAAAGTCCGTGTTCTCATCCGTGGGCGTGGTGTACTGCGCCTTGACGCGGTCGAGCAGCGCCTGGGCGTCCTCAGCCGAGCGGCATACGCCGGTCTGCTCGCCGTTTACCGAGATGACCGCCAGCGTGTCCAGCTCGCCGCTCGCCTCGATCAGATCGGCTTCCAGTTCGTCCGCAGAGAGGAACTGGGACGCCGGTGCGCGCAGCGATTTGGTCGTGATGGAGACCGGCAGGGCGTAGTCGCTGCCCGCCAGCGCGGACGCGCTCTGCTCGATCGCATCGACCGCCGCGGAGAGCGTGTCCGCATCTTCCACAAAGCCGAGCGGCGCGCCGTCCGCCAGCACCAGGGTGCCGCTCTGCGTGAGCAGCGCGCTGGGGACGAAAAACAGCGGCACGAACAGGGAGAACGCGCAGACCGCGCGCCTGCGCTGCGCAAAGCGGAACGCGCGGGCGATGGCCGCCCACAGCGGCAGGTCATAGATCCAGCAGATCAGTCGGTCGAGCAGCAGCACGGCCCGGATCAGCACATATAGCAGGCCGGAAAACAGCCCGAATACAAAAGATAACAGGTTTCGCATGACGGTAGTATGGAGAAAAGATGCTCTCCATATTCCCTCCTTTCGCAATCCAAAGGTTACAGTTTGGTAACAATGGATAGCATACGCATTTGGAGGGACGAAGTCAGGCGAAACCTGTCGGCACTTTATAAAAATTTAACTTTTTGCAACCGCTCCGGTGAAATCGGTGGGGAAAAAGCGCGGATCGAGCGGTTTTTGCTGATAATATCGGTCGAGTACGGCGCGCTGGAGCGAGACCGCGAGCGGCACCGCGGCATCGAACAGGTCGCAGAACGAGTCCGTGCGTTCGACGCCGTCCGACCGCCAGGGACGGTGCTCCTCGTTGGCGCAGTCCGCCGCGAGCGGCTCGGCCGGGCGGATGAGCGAGGAAGCCTGACCGGCTTTGCCGAACAGCCGCTCGACCCATTGCAGGCGGCCGCGGGCAAGGCTGCCGCTGTGCGTCAGATGGAGCATGCGGCGCATGTCGTGCAGCGAGTGGTAGACCGCAGCGGGCGGGACGCGCATCCCGTAGGCCGACTTTGCGGCGGCGGACACCACGCGCGAGAGCACGGTGCATTCGGCGGCGTTCGGGTCAAGCAGGCGGTAAGCCTCGAATTTGGCGGGCTCTGCGGCGATGAACCCTGCGATCATGATGCCGTCAATATCGCTTTCCGCCAGCTTGCGCCGCGCCTCGACCGAATAGCCGGGCACATAGAGGGCGAGGCGATCGGCCTGCGCGCCGATAAAGGCATGCGTGACGCGGTCGAGCGCATAGTTCGTGCAGAAGCCGAACACATAGGCGAGCGCCGCGGTGTTGTGCTCGTGCACGGCGGCATCGCACAGCGCCTCGAACAGCGGGGCGGGCGGCTCGGTGCGCATGCGCTGCGCCAGACGGCGCATCTGGCTGGGGAAGGGCGCATGGTACAGGCACAGCGGCTCCGGGCCCTGTGCGCCCCAGCGGTAGCCCGCGGGGTAGGCGGCAGCAATGCGGGCGACGGAATCGCCGGTCACGCGCTGCACGGTCGCGGCGAAAATATGATGGGTGGCATAAGACGGCATGGGGCATCCTTCCTTATTACGAAAATACGGTTAAGATTAGTATAAGCCAAACCGCTGCAAAAAGCCAGAGGAAGTTGTCGGGGAGAGCGGAAAGCCCGGATGCAGGCGGAAAAATACGGCAGACGGACTGCAACAATTCACTTTGCGGCTGCTGTCTATATAAAATAGGGAAAGCCTGCACTTGCAGCGCTTTTTCCCGAATTTCAATGGACATGCGTCCCTGTCGGGTTTATAATGAAATACAGGAACCGTACATGCTGTGGACAGCTTTCGGCACATGATTTGTCGTGTGGATTCCTCCATAAATCTGACAGGGTGAAAAAAGAGAAAGCGTCAGGAAGTTATGGAAATTGATTGGAAAGCCTGCGGGCAGCGCATCCGGGATGCCCGCAGAAAGAAAGGCATGACACAGGAGCGGCTCGCCAAAGCCGCGGCTATCTCCGCCAACAGCATCAGGCGCATTGAGCACGGCCAGCCGACGCAGGTTTCCATGCTCCGCATTATCGCACGGACGTTGCGGGTTTCGATGGATTATCTGCTGGACGGCATCGAAACCTATATGGATGCGCCGGAAATCGCGGAAGCACTCCAATTCTGCAACGAAATCAATTGCCAGCTTGCAAACTGCACGCCCAGTCAGCTGCGTTACATCGCCGAGGCACTTCTGCCTGTACTCTTGCTGCGCGATGAGATGGAGCGGACAGATCGGTGGGAAGTGAAACATGGCATTATTCAGTGAATCGTTACAAAATCATAAGCTGTACCGCCTGCTGAGACGCCTTGCGGAGGGCGATGAAACGGCGATGGATGCGCTGTACCGGGATTACAGCGGGTTTATCTACTTCCATATCATGAATATGACGGATAACAAAAGCATCGCAGAGGAGATCCTGCAGGAGGTTTTCCTCCATCTGACGACGCTGGCGCCGGACCAGTTGCCGCGGTTCGGCGCGACCAGCTGGCTGGCGAAGGTAACGCATAATATGACGGTTTCCTATCTGAAAAAGCGCGAGATGCGGCTGGTTTCGCTGCCGTCCATTGATGCGCTTTCGGATGCGGAGGCCGCATCCCTGATCAGCCGGAATATGGAGGACCGCGTGATCAACCGGATCTATGTAGGCGACCTGCTCTCCGTCCTCAAGCCGGAAACGCAGCAGATCCTGCGGCTGCGGCAGCAGGGCTTTTCTTTCAATGAGATTGCGGAGCAGCTGGGGATGAATCCGGTCACAGTGCGCAGCCGGTATTCAAGGGCCATGCAGAAAATCAAAGAAGTTTTAGGTGAACAAGATGACACATAACGACCGCGATCAGGAGTTGCTTCGGCAATACATGGATCACCTGCTTCCTGAGGATGACGGCAATCTGGAGATCATCAAACAGCGGCTCGATAAAGAAGCGGTCCGGCGGCGCAGGAAAGCGGCGCTCAAAAGGCGGTCAAAGCGCCTGTATGGTCTGTCCGTCGCCTGTATCCTGTTGTGCGCGGCGGTGGTTGCCGGTCGCCGGTGGCTGATGGCAACATCCCTGCTGGTTTCCCATGCGGGCTCCGATGAAATGCCGCAGTATGACCTCTTTGAAACCATTCTCCGTGCGACGCCTGTGATACAGTATGTTGCTTTCATCATCGCAATTCTGTTGGTTGCGGCGGCGGCTGTCTGCCTGTGGCGCGGTATTGTAAATGAGAAAAAATCCGATCAATTATAATAGTTTGTGTCAAAACAATAACACCCCTCTGCCTGTCTGCCTGCAATGCTGCCGATACCGGGCAAGGGGTGTTTTATGACAGGAAAAACAAAAACGCAGCGGACAACAGGGGGGATGGCTGTGAAGAAGGCAGCGCTTATTGCGGTGGTGATCGGCTGCGGGCTGCTGGTGTACCTGATGTGGCCCAAGACGATCAGTGCAGACCCGACCGGATATGACGATGAACAGAAACTGACTTTGGAGGATGTCCTGCTGCATGCAGACCTCGCCGTGGTGGGTACGGTGGACGCCCTGGCCCCCAGCCAATGGAGGGTTGGTGAGGATGGGGAAAACCTCGATATGATGTACACGGATGCGACCGTCCGGCCTGCGCAGGCATTCCTGACCTACAAGCCCGACGAAAAGCAGCCGCCGTCGCTCCCGGAGGAGATCACGGTCCGTTTGGACGGTGGAAAGATCGGCTGGAAAAAGCAGACCTACCGCAGTGAGGCTGTGCTGGAGCCGGGCGAGGACGTTCTGCTGCTGCTCGAGGAGAGGGAGGATAGCAGCGGGATCATCTATTATACGGTTTACGGCGGGAGGTGGGGCAAGCTCACCCGGCAGGAAAAGGACAGCGCGGTCAGCTATACCAACGGCCGCGATGAGGTCCCGGCCGAAGGGCTGGAGGAGAACCTGCAGCAGATCACAGAGGAATACGCCAATTCCTATAATGGTGCAAGCGACTATTACACAGCGGGCGAGATCAAGGAGATGAACGAAGCGCTGTTTGAGAGCAATAATCAGGACGAATGACGCGTCCACGGATGCAGAACAGCGACAGACAGGGAAAGGGCGCCGGTATCCCGGCGCCCTTTTTGTATTTACTGCGCGGCAGCGGATATACCCAGATCGCCGTTCCCCTCAGTCACAATATAGGACAGGTCGTCGCGCACATAGAGGATGACATCCGGCTGCCAGTTCTCCAGATACGAATAGATGGAGCCTGCGGTGTAGTAGCGAAAGTCCAGGCTGCGCATCTCGTCAAACGAGGTGTACAGGATGGTTTCCAGCGCGTTGGTGAACGAGTCGCCCACAACCAATACATCCGGCAGCTCCGGGCGGTTGGTCTGGATGATGGTTTCCGCCACGTCGCCGCCCATGTAGTAGGCATATGCATTCCGGTCGCTCTCGCTGTATACCGTCGCCTCGACCGGCTTGCCGTTGTCCGTGCGCGTGAACGGCACCGCCTCGGCCAGCGTGCCGGTATAGAGCTGGTCATCGGTCTCGAACAGGCCGAACAGCTTGCGGTTGCGCGAGCCGAGGAACGCGGTATCAACCGGCGTGATCGTGAAATCGGTCGTGACCGGCGCGGCAATGCCGCTGCTGCTTAGATATGCCATCACGCGCAGATAGGTCTCGTACGCGCCGTACAGGTTGTAGTGGTGGTCGGTTTTGCTGTAAAACTTGTCATAGTCTGCGGACAAATACTGCGCCATCCAGATGTGGTCGATGCCGCGCGTCTCCACGCCGGCCATAAAATCCGTGCGCATCGAATCGTCCCGGTAGCTGGAAGGGTTCAGATAAGATGGATACCGGTCGCGGAACGCATTGCTCTGCTCCGGTATGCCGACATACAGGAATTCGATCCCCTGTTGCGTGCAGCAGTCGTTCAGCTCCTGCAGCATATCCAGCTCTTTCTCCATGTTTTTCGCATTATAGTGGTCGAGCACCGTGCCGTGATAGGGCAGCAGGATGTCCCGCGTGACCACGGTGTCATTCACCACCGGGCTGTGCAGCGCGAGTTCTTTCTGTGTGTTTAATTTCAGCAGCAGATTGCGCCCTGCAAGATGGTCGCCGACCCAGGTTTCCACCTGAGGGAAGTATTCGCCGTCCAGCATCTCCTGCATGCTGAAGGGCGGGAATACCGCGAGCGAGCGGTTTTCATAATACGAGGCCGCTGCCGGCTCCTTGAGCAACGTCAGCACGGGGATCAGGAGGAGCGCGCCGCAGAAAAAGACGATTTTAATCCAATGCTTCATTCTTTCACCGCCTGTCAAAACCGGAAATAGATGAAGGGGTTATAGCTGTTCGTCAGCAGCGACATCACGCACAGCACAAACAGCACCGCGAGCAGCGGATAGCGCAGCACCGCATACGCCCCGCTCTTGGCGATCCGCTGATACAGCGGCGCGGACAGCACCACGCCGAACAGCAGATACGGCCAGAACCGCATGAGGTATTCTGTCGCAAGCGGGTCTGCGGTCAGGCTGGGCGTGAACATCACCTGCAGATAGTCCAGCGCGTAGGACAGCGTGTCGCTGCGGAACAGCACCCAGCCGATCACGATGAAAAACAGCGCATATACATGGGTCAGGATGCGCGGCAGCCGGTCGAGCACACGGGCGAGGGCGTATTTCTCCACAATCAGCAGCACGCCGAAGTACAGCCCCCACGCCAGAAAGGTGAAATTCGCGCCGTGCCAGAAGCCGGTCAGCCCCCAGACCACCAGCAGGTTGAAGATATGCCGCCTGGCCGGGCAGCGGTTGCCGCCCAGCGGGATATACACATAGTCGCGGAACCAGGTCGAGAGCGACATATGCCACCGGCGCCAGAACTCGGTGACCGAGCGGCTGATGTAGGGATAGTTGAAGTTTTCGAGAAAATGGAACCCGAACATCTTGCCCAGGCCGATCGCCATGTCCGAATAGCCGGAAAAGTCGTAGTAGATCTGCAGGGTGTAGGCGATCGCGCCGAACCATGCCAGCGGGCTGGTCAGCTCCGCCGCCGGGCGGCCGAATACACCGTCCGCGATCTGCGCGAATACATTGGAGAGCAGCACCTTTTTCGACAGGCCGTAGACAAACCGGTCAATGCCTGCGGAGAAAACGGACGCAGTGTGCGTGCGCTGCGCGATCTGCTCGTCCACATCGCGGTAGCGGACGATCGGCCCGGCGATCAGCTGCGGGAACATGGAGACGTAAAGCGCCAGCGAAAACGGATTTTTCTGCGGCCAGGCCTCGCGGCGGTACACGTCGATCACATAGCTGAGCGCCTGAAAGGTGTAAAACGAGATGCCGATCGGCATGACAATGCCGGTCAGCGGGAGCGATGTGCCGAACAGGCTGTTCGCGGCGGAAATGAAAAAGTTCAGATATTTGCACACGCCAAGCATGGCGATGTTGAAGATCACGCACAGCGTCAGCCAGATTTTGCGGTGCGGGCTGCGCATGAGCAGGCCGAAGATATAGTTGACGAAAATGGACACCAGCAGCAATACGATCAGCCGCGGCTCGCCGTAGAAATAAAAGAACAGGCTGAACGCCAGCAGCACGCCGTTGCGCACCGCCAGATGCCGCTGTGGTACGATATAGTAGCAAAGCAGCACCGCGGGCAGGAAAAAGAACAGGAAAATCAGACTGCTGAATACCATGCTGCACCTCGTTTGATGAATGGATAGCGGCGCGCCGGAGAGGGAAAATATCACGCCCAATAAAATAAGACGAGGCGGAACATCCGTTTTGTTGCATCCATTGCGCCGCATATCGTTGGAAAGAAGTTGCAGAACAGCGCGCGCAAACTATTGAGGAACCAAAGCCGTTGTGTTATAATCTTTGTTACGTATTGGATTTTTCCATTGTATCTGATCGGGCTGTGCAGAAGAAACAGAACAAACACGCTGTCCGGTGCTGCGGCCCGCTGAAAAATAAGGAGATGTGAAGAAATATGAAACTCGGCATCGTGGGGCTTCCTAACGTCGGTAAGTCCACCCTGTTCAACGCGATCACGCAGGCGGGCGCGGAGAGCGCGAACTACCCCTTCTGCACGATCGACCCCAACGTCGGCATGGTCGCCGTGCCGGATGAGCGGCTCCAGCCGCTGACCGACCTGTACCACGCGAAAAAGACCACCCCGGCGGTCGTGGAGTTCGTGGATATCGCGGGTCTGGTGCGCGGCGCGAGCAAGGGCGAGGGCCTGGGCAACAAGTTCCTGTCCCACATCCGCGAGGTGGACGCGATCGTCCATGTGGTGCGCTGCTTTGAAAACGAGAACATCGTGCACGTCGAGGGCTCGGTCGACCCGGCGCGCGACATCGAGACCATCAACCTCGAGCTGATCCTTGCGGACATCGAACACCTCGAGCGCCGCCTCGAGCGCACGCGCAAGGCCGCCAAGGCGGACAAGAAGCTGCTCAAGGACGTGGAGATCCTCGAAGCGCTCAAGGCGCACCTCGAGGAGGGCAAGACCGCCCGCACCTTCGAGGGCTTCGGCGAGGACGAGGACGTCATCCGCGTGGTGAACGAAAGCGACCTGCTTTCCGCCAAAAAGGTGATCTACGCTGCAAATATGGACGAAGCCGGCTTTACCGGCGACGCGGCGGAGAACGAGCGCCTCAAGGCCGTACAGGCGATCGCGGACGCGGAGGGCGCGATGGTGCTGCCGATCTGCGCCAAGCTCGAGGAGGACATCGCGGGCATGGACGCGGAGGAAAAGGAGATGTTCCTGTCCGAGCTCGGCCTGCATGAGTCCGGCCTCGACCGTCTGATCAAGGTCTGCTACGACCTGCTCGGCCTGATGAGCTATCTGACCGCGGGCGAGCAGGAGGTGCGCGCATGGACGATCGAAAAGGGCACCAAGGCGCCGCAGGCAGCGGGCAAGATCCATTCGGACTTTGAGCGCGGCTTCATCCGCGCCGAGGTCATCAATTATAAGGACCTGATCGAGCTGGGCTCGCTCGCGGCGGCCCGCGAAAAGGGCCTTGTCCGCTCGGAGGGCAAGGAATACGTCATGCAGGACGGAGACGTCGTGCTGTTCCGGTTCAACGTATAACAATATCCGACTATGCTTTGCTGAAACACCCGCCAAACGGCGGGTGTTGAGGCTGCCGAAAAACTATGTTTTTCGAACAGCCTCTCGATCGAAACCACGCTTTCGATCGAATCTGCCGCTGTCTGCGCGCGCCTTTCAGGCACACTTGCCAGCGGTTTGTATAAAAACCCACGCGCATGTCGCGGGTTTTTATGAAAATTGCGGTCTACCGCAATTTTCTATTTCATACGCGCTGCGGCGCGAGGACTTTTTCGACAAGCTGAAACACCCGCCATCCGGCGGGTGTTTTCTGTTGGGCGCGTATTTTGGGCATGTTGGCGCCGTTTTTGTGCGTGTGATTTGCGATAGACAGGATTTAACCGATTTGTTGTTGTCTAACCCACCATTGCGGTATATAATATACAAGGCAGAAACTGTCGAAAAACGGCGGGCATACCGCTTGCCGTTCCCTGTATGATCTGTATGAACGATTTGCTTTTTGCATATATAAAAACCAGCGTAAAAGGGGAAGACCATATTGGATAAACAGACAAAGAAACCGAAGAAAGGAGCGCACGCGGTGAAGAAAACGGCAAAAAACACGGCGCCGAAGGCGGAAAAAAAGAAGTTCCGCGTGCCGCTGGCGGCGAAGATCGCTGGCGGGCTGGTGCTGCTGCTGTTTGTCGCGCTGTGTGGGTTCACCTATCTCTATCCCAATGTGTTCCCGGGCGTGACCGTCGGCACGATCCCGGTCGGCGGGATGAGCCGCAGCGCAGCTGTGGATAAGATCGAAAAGGAAAGCGGCGCGCTGTACGAGGGCCAGAACGTGTCAGTCACGATCTACGAGACCACCTACGATATCCCGGTCGAGGATGTGCTGCAAAGCGTGGACAGTGAGCAGTCGGCGGCAAACGCCTTCGCGGTCGGCCGCACGGGCAACCCGTTTGTCCGCATGTGGAATGTGATCAAGGCGGCCGCCGGTCAGAACGAGGCGCAGATCGCAGCGACCGTGGACGAGGACGGTCTAACGAAAACGCTTGAGGACATCGCCTCCAAGGCGCTGACAGAGCCGGTCGAACCGACCTGGGAGATCGGTACGGACACCATGACCATCTACGCAGGCAAGCCGGGTGTCAACTTTGATTCGGCCGCGGTCGAGCAGGTGCTGGATGAAAAGATCCGCCTGATGGACTTCGAGCCGTATGAGGTGTCGGTCGAGCTGAGCAAGACCCCGCAGATCGACATTGACAAGATCGCCGAGCAGGTGATCGGAGACCCGGTCAGCGCGACGGTCAGCAAGGAGGACGGCAAGACCATCATCCCGGAAAAGGTGGGCGTGCAGTTTGACGTGGAAGAGGCGCGCACCATCATCGGCGACGGCTCGGCGGAATCTTACGAGATCCCGGTCACGACCACCGCGGCCAAGGTGACGGCGGAAAAGCTGGAGGAAGTGCTGTTCCGGGATACGCTCGCGAGCTGCTCGACCAGCCTCAACGAGGGCAACGTGCCGCGCACGAACAATGTCCGTTTGGCGTCCGCCGCGATCAACGGCACGATCCTGAACCCGGGCGAGGAGTTTTCATATAACAACGTGGTTGGCGAGCGCACGACCGAGCGCGGCTACCAGTCCGCGGGCGCGTACTCGGGCAACGAGATCATTGACGAGGTCGGCGGCGGCGTCTGCCAGCCCTCGTCTACGCTGTACATGGCTGTGCTGCGCGCCGACCTCGAGGTCACCCAGCGCGTCAACCATTCGTTTACCGTCGCCTACACGCCGCTCGGCGAGGACGCGACCGTCTCCTGGGGCGGGCCGGATTTCTGCTTTAAGAACGATACGGACTATCCGATCAAGATTTTGGCAGAACAGTCGAATGGCCAGCTGACCATGACCATCGTCGGCACCAAAACGAGCGACAAGACCGTAACCACCCGCACTGAGGTGATCGAGACCTATACGCCGCAGCGCATTGAGAAAAAGGACAATTCCATGATGGTCGGCCAGTCGCGCGTCGAGGTCAGCGGCATTCCGGGCTATTCCACCCGCACCTACAAGATCATCACGGAAAACGGCCAGACGACCGAGGAGCTCGCGAATACCTCGAATTATATCAAGCGCGATGAAGTCGTGTATGTCGGTACGATCCAGCCCAAGGCAGAAACGCCGTCGTCCGAGCCTGACACATCCTCGGAAACGCAGCAGGAGGAGCCGGCCGGGCAGGCAGAGGATGCGGATTCATAAGCCGCGCCGGGAGGAAAAGCAATGTATACTGAATTTACCGCGCAGACGCGCAAGGAGATCAAGAAAAGCAGCAAGGCGCGCGTAACCGAAAGCTGGGGGCGCTGCATCGGCATCCAGATCCTCTATCTGGTGCCGTTTGTCCTGCTGGGCGCTATCCTGTATGTCGTGCTGTTTGGCCGGGCGTTTTCCATGCTCGCGCAGGGGGTGACCGACGAATACCGGATATCCCTTGCGGTCATGCAGGGGACGAACAGCATCTGGGTCGTATCGCTCTTTTCGCTGCTCATCAGCGGCCCGCTGCAATACGGCCTGATGCAGTTCTACATCGGCCTGCAGCGCGGCAGGGAGCCGGGCGTGGGTACGCTGCTGCAGCCGTTTGCCTCGCTGCATGATATTTGGGCGGGCATCCGGATGGTGTTCTGCCTGTTTTTCCGCGGCCTGCTCTGGACCATCGGGCCTGCGGTCGTGTGCACCTGCCTGCTGGTCTGGGCGGCGCTCAACGCGGTCCTGTCGGGCAGGATGCTGTCCGACGGGGCGATCCTCGCGATCTGGCTGCTGTACACGGTCGTGCTCATCCCGATCGAGATCAAGCTGCTGACCTATCAGGCCGGCTGGGTCCTGCTGCACGACGGCAGGGAAACCAGCGTGTGGGATGCAACGGGCAAGGCCTCGCGCGCGTTCACGGGGCAGTACGGCAAGCTGTTTGTATTCGAGCTGAGCTTTATCGGCTGGTACCTCCTGCCGATCGGTGTCACATGTCTGTGCCTGCTGGTCGGCCTCGCGGGGCTGAAAGTCATCGCGGGTGCAACCGGCATCGCGGTGCTCGTGCTGGCGCTGGTTGCGGCGCTGTGTCTGGACGTTGTGATCGGCGGCTTTGTCAGCGCCTATACCACCACCTCGTTCATCGGCATGTATGAATATCTGGCTGCACCGGCAGCCGGGGAGGACATCCCGCCGCAGGACGGCAGCTTCTGGCAGCCGCCTTCGGACGGAACCGGATTGTAACAGGAAAAACGGCGGCAAACGTAACGTTTGGCCGCCGTTTTGCGTGCTTGACAGGAAAATGCCGCAATGCTATAATAAACCCGTTAACAGGCAAACGGCAATGAAAAGGAAAGTACGGCGCGAAAAACGGCAAAGCGAGTCCCGGACGGTGCGAGCGGGATGCGGAGGGCGCGGCGGAAAATGGCCTTGGAGCTCCGCACCGAGCCGCAAAAAACGCGGTAAGGCTGCGGCGGGGGATTCCCGTTAGCGGATCGGGGTATGGCAGTACCCGTTGAGGCGCGCCGCCGCGAGGGGCGCGCGAAACAAGGTGGTAACACGATGGCAGGCTTGTCCTCGTCCTTGAGCGAAGGGTTTCGCTGGGGATGAGGTTTTTTTATGCCAAAAAGGAGGTTGCTATGAACGATCTCAGTAAAAGTTTAATGAATACGGAATGGCTGCCTGATCTTCAGCCTGAAATGTTGGATAATACCCGGTATCAGAAATATTCCCTGTCTCGATTTGCAGCGCTTGGTGTTGCATTTGAGCCAATGGTCTCCGCCATACAGTATGTGACAGGCAGTGGTGCAGGTACAAGCGGCTTTTACTATGTAAACACCAAAGGAATGCGCATGATGGAGTTCCATGATAAGCCGGGAGTGCATTTAGGCGGGCTTGCGGATAAAAATGGCGCGGTGGGCGGCGGACAAGCTGAACTGTTTCAATTGCCCTGCGATCCGACTATGCTGTGCATGGCGGGTGCGCTGATGCACATAGAAAAGCGGTTGGATGATCTTGAAGCGCTGCAGCGAGAGATGATGAATTTCCTTAAAGCAAAGGAAAAAGCGAAGATCAGAGGAAATATTAATACTTTGACCGATGTGCTGGACAACTACAAATACAACTGGAATAACGAAAAGTATAAAACGAACAAGCATATTTTGGTGCAGGATATTCGGAAAGAAGCGGAGCAAAGTCTTGTGCTCTGCCGCGATACAATCGAGCACGTTTTAGCGAAAAAAGCAGTTTTGCCAAACGACCGTGAAGTACAAAGTAAAAGCCGTCGCTTGCAGGAAGCATTTTACAATTATCGCTTGGCATTGTATCAATATGATTTTTCGTCCTTTTTAGAGGTTATGCTGCTTGAGAATTTTGACGCACAGTATCTGGAGAGCGTAATGGGGCGAATGGAGGACTATGCTTTCCAATATCGTGAGCTGTATACACGCTGCTACAATGAAGTGGAGGGCGCAGCGCAGACCTCTGTACAGACGATGCTGAAACGTGGTTTGGCGGGTATTACAAAAGGTACAGGAGAATTGATTGCCAAGAATGCTATACTGAGTAAAGGGTCTGTAGATGAGGCGTTGATTGCTGCGGGCGGTAAGTTGGATCAGATGACGTCTAAAAAGACGGAACGCGTGATGCAACAGTTTGCTACCGGTGCTGTTGCGATCACAGCGCCGTTTGTTGAGAATATTCGCATGGTCAGCAAGACTTTTAATGAGCCGACGGGGATATTATTCAATGGTGAAGCTGTTTACTTCTTGGAGAAGTGATATCCCGAAGTTGCTAGCGATATAACCAAAGTCAAAGAAAGCAAAATGAAAATAAAGGAGAGCAAACTATGGACAAGAAACCCTATTATATCTCGACGGCGATCGCCTACACCTCGGCGAAGCCGCACATCGGCAACACCTATGAGATCGTGCTGGCCGACTCGATCGCGCGCTACAAGCGCATGACCGGCTACGACGTGTACTTCCAGACCGGCACGGACGAGCACGGCCAGAAGATCCAGGAAAAGGCCGAGGCCGCGGGCATCACCCCGCAGCAGCATGTGGACAACGTCGCGGCGCAGGTCAAGGAGATCTGGGACCTGATGAACACCACCTATGACAAGTTCGTCCGCACCACCGACCCCATGCACGAGAAAAAGGTGCAGAAGATCTTCAAAAAGCTGCACGATCAGGGCGATATCTACAAGGGCAGCTACAAGGGCAAATACTGCAAGCCCTGCGAGTCCTTCTGGACCGAGAGCCAGCTGAAGGACGGCTGCTGCCCGGACTGCGGCCGCCCGGTCGTAGACGCGGAGGAGGAAGCCTACTTCTTCCGCATGAGCAAGTACGCCGACCGCCTGATGAAGCACATCGAGGAGCACCCTGAGTTCATCCAGCCCGAGTCCCGCAAAAACGAGATGGTCAACAACTTCTTAAAGCCCGGCCTGCAGGACCTGTGTGTGTCCCGCACCTCGTTCAGCTGGGGCATCCCGGTGGACTTTGACCCGGGCCATGTGGTCTACGTCTGGCTGGACGCACTGACCAACTATATCACCTTCTGCGGCTACGATCCGGACGGCAATCACGACGAGCACTACAAGCGCTTCTGGCCCGCAGACGTGCACCTGATCGGCAAGGACATCATCCGCTTCCACACCATCTACTGGCCGATCTTCCTGATGGCGCTCGGCGAGCCGCTGCCCAAGCAGGTATTCGGCCATCCGTGGCTGCTCGTGGGCGAGGGCAAAATGTCCAAGTCGCTCGGCAACGTGATCTATGCGGACGATCTGGTGCGTCTGTTCGGCGTAGACGCGGTGCGCTACTACGTGCTGCACGAGATGCCGTTTGCTAATGACGGCGTGATCTCCTATGAGCTGATCTGCGAGCGCATCAACTCCGACCTTGCCAACGTGCTGGGCAATCTGGTCAACCGCACGATCGCCATGACCAAGAAGTACTTTGACGGCGTCATCCCGGCCCCGGCCGAGGCCGAGCCGGTGGACGACGAGCTCAAGGCGGTCGCGCTCGGCCTGCCTGCGGCAGTTGAGAAGCGCATGAGCGACCTGCACGTCGCGGACGCGATCGATGAGGTATTCACCCTGCTGCGCCGCTCGAACAAGTATATCGACGAAACTATGCCGTGGGCGCTCGCCAAGGATGAGAGCAAGAGGGCGCGCCTGGGCACGGTGCTGTACAACCTGCTGGAGTCCATCCGCTTTGCGGCGACCATGCTGAAGCCCTATCTGCCGGATACCGCGGACAAGATCTTCGCCCAGCTGAACGTCGAGAACAGGGGCGTGGAGAGCCTCGCGTCCTTTGACGGCATGCAGGCGGGCAGCAAAGTGGGCGAGGCGTCCATCCTGTTTGAACGCATCGACATCCCGAAGAAGCTCGCGGAGATCGAGGAGGAGAACAAGGCAAAGCAGCAGCCGGAGAAGCCTGCTGTGACCTTCCTGCCGGATATCCCGTTTGACGATTTCTGCAAGGTGGACATGACCGTGTGCAAGGTGCTCGCGTGCGAGAACGTCAAGAAGAGCGAGAAGCTGCTCAAGTTCCAGCTGGACGACGGCTCGGGCACGCCGCGCCAGATCCTGTCCGGCATTGCAAAGTACTATAAGCCCGAGGAGCTGGTGGGCAAAACGGTCGTCGCCGTCACCAACCTGCCGCCGCGCAAGATGATGGGGCAGGAGTCGAACGGCATGCTGCTCTCCGCAGAAAAGGACGACAAGCTCAACCTGCTCATGCTGGATGACAGCATCGAAGCCGGTTCCAAGCTCTGCTAAAGCAGGTATAGGGGGAATCCAATTCCCCCTATATACAAAAGCGGGTTCCCACAGGAAACCCGCTTTTGATACCCCCTGGACGCGGCCCAGGGCCGCTGAGTCGGGGTATCCCAACGCCCGGCAAAGCTGGGCGTTGGGATGAAAATTGCCGCTTTGCGGCAATTTTCTGTTTGTATGCGCGGCAAAGCCGCGGGCACTTCCGTGGGGGATACCAAAATCCGTAGGGCGCGACGACCCGGCGCGCCAACAGCCTCGTAGGACGCGGCGACCCGGCGCGCCAACAGCCCCGCTGGGGAAGACCGAGGTTTGTAGGCGCGACGACCCCGGCGCGCCAACAGCTCCGCAGGACGCGATGACTTGGCGCGCTTTGGGAAGCAATAAATTGGAGGTAAGGATATGGGATATCAATACAAATATGTTCCGGTGGAATTCGGCGGCGGAATGGTGGTCAACAATTCGGCAGCGGGGCACCGCAGGCTGATTCAGCAGCATTCGGTCGCAGGCTGGCACTATGTGGGATGGATTCCGCTGACCTACACCCGTTTGGGCAGCGTAGACACGGCTGATCTGGTATTTGAACGCCCTGACCCGGAGGAACAAACGGAGAAAAACGATGTATCAGTATGAATTTGAGCGGATTGAGACCGAAGCGAGCGGCTATTCCATGCTGGGTGGCATCGGCATTGTGCTGGACGGCCACCGCGAACTGATCCGGCGGCGGGCGCAGCAGGGCTGGCGGCTCAGCTGCTGCATCCCGGTCAAGCAGCGCGCGGAAGGGTATATCACGGAATTTGACTTGGTGTTTGAAAAAGCGGCGGAAGGCGAAATATGAACACGGAAAACATCCTGCTGGCGTTCATCCTGTGCTTTTGCGCAGCGGTGTTTGCCGCAATCGGCTGCTGGGCGGCCGTTCGGCGCGACCCCATGCACTTCTGGGCAGGGACCCGGGTGCTGCCTGAGGCTATCCGCGATATCCCGTGCTACAACCGCGCCTGCGCACGGCTGTGGTGGGGCTACGGCGCGGCTTGGGCGCTGACCGGCGTATGCACGCTGTTTTCGGCGGGCGCGGCCGGCGTCCTGACCCTGCTCGTCGCGATTGGCGGCCTGCCCGTGCTCATCTTTCTCTACGGCCGCATTTACAAAAAATACAAGCGATAGGAACGGACTATGCACAGGAAATACTTCTTTTTTGACATCGACGGCACGCTGAGCATCGGACAGACGATGGTGATGCCGGAGAGCGCGGTGCGCTGCATCGAGCGCCTGCGGGAAAACGGCCACTTCACCGCGCTGGCGACCGGCCGGCTGCAGGCCTCTGCCGCGCACTTTGCGGCGCAGCACGGCTTTTCCGATTTTGTGGCGGACGGCGGGTACAGCCTGACGC
>USLE01000001.1 GCA_900555465.1 uncultured Butyricicoccus sp. | reverse complement strand
CGGTACGGTGATGTGCCTGAGCGTTGGTTCTACTGTTGTGCTGGAGGAAAACAATGGTGCGAACTGGGAGGAGAATTTCCCAATGCCCTGCAAAAAACTGGCCGAGCTGGACGGGCTGACGTACTATCTGACGTTTGCGTCCGACGTGCAGTATGACCCGCAGGACGAGGCAATCGCGGCGGCCTATACCGAAATGTACCAGGCCGCGCAGGCAATGGACGGCAGCTCCATCACGATTGATGAGCCGGACGAAGCCCAGCGGCAGGCACGCATGAAGGAATGGCTCTGTGATATGGCGGACACAGAAGGGTATACGCGCTATACCATCGGCGGTGCTGACAGAGCAATCTTTTATTGGGACTGCACGGTTGAGGTGGACGGCAATACGGCGACTGCCGTATTTGATCTGCGGGCTGGTGCGGGACGGCACTGCCGTGCGGTCGAGATACTGGAAGCCTCCGACGAGGGCGGCTATCATCTGACCCGGCAGGATTGGATCATGGACGAAAATACGCCCACGGATTCGCTTGAACGGTTCCTCCTGCGGTTTGATAACGGCCTTGCCCTGCCGCAGTGGCAGGAAGATGAGGTGCGCGCCCTGATGGAAGCAGGACCTGCCGCCCTGCGCGATCCGATACAGGCGGCGGAGTGGACGCTCGACCTGTCGGGCGGCACAGTGGACAATCGACGCACGAACGGGGAGCAGGGCGAAGAGATATTCCGCTATACATGGGCGGACGGCAGTCAGGTGACCCTCGTGATGAAGACCGTGCAGCTGGGCGACGCAGCGCAGCCAATCTATCTGCCCATTCGGTGGGACGCGGAGACCGCGGGCGGCTCGGGCTGGGAATATGACCCGTACACCTATATGATGTGCAGGGATAATAACGACTTTTCCGGCTGTCCAGCGGAAGAACTGGCGTATTACCTGACCCTGTCGGACGGTGCGTATACCGAAAACATCCTGTACGAGCTTGATCTGCGCTGGCAGGACGACCCGGAGGGTGTAGACTGGTTGATGGAGGCGCAAGAGGCATCCATCAGCTCACTGTGGGAGAGCCATAAGGCAGCAAATCCGGATATCTTCGGCGCGCGCTTTTCCGAGGACGAGATCGAGGCCGCCTATCAGGCGGTGCGGGACTATGCGGCGGAGAATGGCTTTTCGGTCGAAAATCTGCGCTATGACACGGTGACCGACTGGAGCCAGTCACAAGTCATTCTGCGGAACGGCGTGCTGCAGGACAACGTGCAGCAGGACGGTCTGACGATCGACGACGTGATCACGGTCGTGGGCGACGCGCAGTTTAGCGCGGACGCATGGCGCGAGAACGCAGATGGGTGGTCGTTCACTCTGTACCGCGGCGCAGACGGCCGCTGGGTGCTGGAAGACGGCGCATATGGCTATTGATCCCGGCGGATGTTTGGCAGAACCTTTGCGGGTTTTCCGCTTGACACCCCGGCGTGTCCGATGGTAAGATATCCTTAAACAAAGGGGAGTAGTCGGCGCGGCACGCCGCGTGGCATCGTCAACAAGCATGAGAGGGAGTCGGCTCCCGCTCTGGCTGTTGCCTGAAATGACCAGACCTGCGTTTCCCGGAGGGGAGGCGCAGGTCTGTTTTTATCATTCTCCGCGGATGCGGCCGCGGGCGGGAGAGCAACCGCCCTGCGCGCGAAACAAGGGATAAAAGGCCCGGAACACCCGGGCTTTTTATGGGGATTGCGCAAAAGTGCGCTTTCCGGATATCAATTGGGTTCCTGAGGGGGAATATGAGTGGAATTTCTATACGAAGGCCTGCTGTCCATCACCTGGCAGCAGGTGGTGATGTACCTTGTCGGCGGGCTGCTGATCTGGCTGGCGATCGAGAAGGAGTACGAACCGTCGCTGCTGCTGCCGATGGGCTTCGGCGCGATCCTGGTCAACCTGCCGATGTCCGGCGTCATCGACCAGATCACACAGGGCATCGGCGAGACCAACGGCATCATCCAATGGCTGTTTGAAGCCGGCATCGAGGCGAGCGAGGCGTTCCCGCTGCTGCTGTTCATCGGCATCGGTGCGATGATCGATTTCGGCCCGCTGCTCGCGAACCCCAAGCTGTTCCTGTTCGGCGCGGCGGCGCAGGCGGGCATCTTCCTGACCATCATCGTGGCAGCAGCGCTCGGGTTTGATATCATTGATGCGGCGTCCATTGGCATCATCGGCGCAGCGGACGGCCCGACCTCCATTCTGGTCTCCCAGGTGCTGGGCTCCAAGTACGTCGGCGCGATCGCGGTCGCGGCGTACAGCTATATGGCGCTTGTGCCGATCATCCAGCCGTTCGCGATCAAGCTGGTGACCACCAGGAAAGAGCGCGCGATGAAGATGCCCTACGCGGCGAGCGGCGTGTCCCGCCGCACGCGCATCCTGTTCCCGATCGTGGTTTCGATCGTGGCGGGTCTGGTTGCGCCCTCGTCGGTCGCGCTGGTCGGTTTCCTGATGTTCGGCAACCTGATCCGCGAATGCGGCGTGCTCGAGAGCCTGTCCAAGACCGCGCAGCACGAGCTGGCCAACCTGATCACCCTGCTGCTCGGCATCACGATCTCGTTCTCCATGCGGGCGGACCAGTTCGTGACCAAGGATACGCTGATCATCCTGTGCCTTGGCCTTGTCGCGTTTGTGCTCGACTCGGTCGTCGGCGTGCTGTTTGCCAAGCTGCTCAACCTGTTCAGCCGGAACAAGGTCAACCCGATGGTCGGCGCAGCGGGTATTTCGGCGTTCCCGATGTCCGCGCGCGTGATCGAAAAGCTCGGCATGGAAGCCGACCGCACCAACCACCTGCTGATGCACGCGGTGGCAGCAAACGTTTCTGGACAGATCGCCTCGGTCGTGGCCGGCGGCGTCATCCTCGGGTTCTTCATGTAAGGAAAGGGGCGCATGCAAATGAGTGAATCGGTACAGATGGCCTTTCAGCTTCTGGCACAGGGCATGGCCGGTATTTTTACAGTTCTGATCGTGATCGCGCTGATCGTGGCGCTGCTCGGCCGGCTGGACAAGGGCGGCCCAAAGCAGTAAAAAAGGCTTGCAAATCCGTCCGGTTTCTGGTATAGTAATAAGGTAAACCGGACGAACGGGGTTGTAGCTCAGCTGGTCAGAGCGTTCGCCTCACACGCGAGAGGTCGTGGGTTCGAGCCCCGCCAACCCCACCAAAAAAACAAGGGATACCCGCAGGTATCCCTTGTTTTTTTTTGGTTTCGGGAGCGGCAGGGGCTCGCTGCGTGGATATTGAAAACCCGTACTCATTCACGAGTACGGGTTTTCCGTATTTTAGGGAGGCTGATACCGGCGGAATGAAAAAAACGTTCGGTTATTCACCGAATATGTAGCGGTTGCGGCCCTGCTGCTTCGCCTGATAGAGCAGCAGGTCTGCTTTCTTGTAAAGGTCATCGATGGATGACGGGCCGGTGATCACAAACACGCCAATACTGCAGGACAGGCTGGAAGCCGGGCTGTTGAGCTTGTCGATCCGCTCAGCAAAGCTGCGCAGCTCGTTTTCCAGCTTATCTCGCTCGATCGGCTGATCGATCAGGATCGCAAACTCATCGCCGCCCAGCCGGCCGATCAAACCGATGGGGGAGAAAATATCCCGCAGGCATTTGGCAAGATCGTGCAGCACCCGGTCACCCTCGGGATGTCCGAACTCGTCGTTGATCCGCTTGAACCAGTCGATGTCGAGCATGATAAAGTAGCCCTGCCAGGCGTCCTGCTGCAACATGGTGGCGATGAGCTGCTCACCCTGCTGGAAAAAGCTTTTCCGGTTCCATACACCGGTAAGCGTATCCAGACGCGCTTCATATTCCCCGCAGGTCGCATATCTGCGGTTGAACACCTGAAATACCATCAGCAGGAACATTAGCGCCAGAATACCGAGCAAAAACTGTGCCTGCAGCAGGACCAGATCGGATAGGATTTCAGCCGATACGGCGACCCCGTTTTGCTCCAGCATGTACTGGGTCCTTCTGACGAAATAGACGGTGACCGCACATGTGAGGCAGAACTCAATCATGATGGAAATCATCAGGGGGCGGTTCAAGGAGGAATCTGCTGAACGGAGGTTTTTGTACATGTGCATGCGCTGCTCGAACCGCTTATATGGACGAGAGCACAGGGCGCGGCGGAGTAGCAGCATGGCAACGGTCGTTCCTGTAATCGTGATCAGGTTGCTGAAAGTATAAAAGTCCCGGAACGTGTGCGTGATGCCATATTCCATTTCGGGGAACAGCAGTGTCATGCCGCCATATACCAGCAGGGAATGCAGCGATTTCCCGAAAAAGGAGATAACACCGATCCAGAAGTCTGGATGATGGCTGCGTTTTTTCGCCAGATCATACAGCAGTCCGGCAAGGAAGCCAAACAGCGCCCGGGTCCCTACGCTGAGCAGGATGCTTTTGATGGGGCTTCCGCTCATGAATGGGGAAAAGATCCGGTCGCCTGCCATCACATAGCCGGCTGAGGCTTTCCATAGGCTGATTGAGCCGAACACCGTGCCCACTATGGTAGATTCGGCAGGCCCCATCAGGACACCTGTGATCAGGATGGGGATATAGGCTAGGGTGATGGAGATAGGCTCGATATGGATATAGCCAATATAGGATACAGATACCAGGATCTCAATTGCAATCAGGCTGCCGAGTATATACCATTTTGAGCTTTGGTCTTTGAAAAAAACATATTTCTCATTCATAGGCCACTTTCCTTCTCCTATTTTTCTGCTCTTGGTTCGGCTCTGCGGCGCGGGCTTTCAGAACTGATAATGCTTGCTCAAAGCCCGGGACAGGCTGTATTTGCCAACCGACAGCTCGCTGGCGTTGCACCGCTCCATCATATCCTTGATATAGCTGAGCAGAAATCCGTTGTATTTTACTTCTACGACCACCAGACTGGGATAGAGCAGCGGGTTTTGCAGCAGATCCCGCGAGAAAATGTCAAAACAGCTTTCTGTGCCGATGATATGGTGGTCATAGGTGATTCGTATTTTGTTTTCTTTGGCGACATAGGCCTTTCTCCGGTATTCCACCACCGACTTCGGCCGGTACGCATACATATGCAGCATGCCGAAGCACTCCGCAGCAAACGGTTCGGCATAGCGCAGCAGGACACTGTAGTCGCCTTGGATAAGCCGCTGCGCGTCTGCGCGGGCCATGCGGAGCGAACGCTTGCGCTGCGAATCCCCCTGCTTCTGCTTCATTTCCAGCACGGCGAAATCCGCGTCCGGGGCATAGCAGCGCAGCCGCAGTTTACGGCGCAGCTCGATACCGTCCTCTTTTTCATGGAAGTCCCGGTCATCGAGCGTATCAAAATAAAGCGACCGGATCATATATCCATCCCCGCGGTTATGCGGGTCCTCCCGCAGAACCTGCGACAGCACATGGGTATCGCGGTACATTTGCTCCGACGTGATCAGGAACTTCCGTTCTTTCCGCGTAATTTCGTTCATGGATCCCTCACCTGCGATAAAGCGCTTGATAAAGATACAAATACGGTATATTTTATCATATCTTCTTCAACTGGAAAAGAGCTTTTGCAAAAAATAGAATATTTTAGTGGAATTTGCTATTCCGCCTCGCCCGGCGGGCTGACACGGCGGAGCCTGCCGTCTTTATAGGCTTGTGTCTCAAAATCCGGCACGGGCATCGGACGGAAGTAAACAAAGCCCTGTACAACGTCGCAGCCCAGTTTTTGCAGGACTTCGACCTGCTCGGGGTGCTCGATCCCCTCGGCCACAGTCCGGATGCGGAGCCGCTGTGCCAGCTCCAGGATCGTCTGGACGATCAGCTCGCCCTTGTCGTCCAGCGTAGTGTTTGCGAAAAAGCTGCGGTCGAGTTTGATCACATCGATATCCAGCTCTTTCAGCAGCCCCAGGGAGGAGTAGCCCGCTCCGAAGTCGTCCAGTGAGCACTGAAAGCCCTGGGCGTGCATTTCGCAGATGAAGCGGCGCATCCATTCGGTGTTTTCCATAAAAATGCTTTCGGTCAGCTCCAGCTCGATGCTGGAAGGCGGTACGTCGTACTGCGCGCAGATCGCACGGTATTGCTGCAGCAGGTCGGGTATCGCAAGGTTCTGCCGCGAAAGATTCACGGATATCACGCAGGTTTCCCGGCCCTCCTGCCGCCAGCGGTGCAGCAGCTTGCAGACCTCTTCGAACATGAAGTGGTCCAGCAGGCTGATCAGCTTGGCTTTTTCAAGGATCGGGATGAATACGCCGGGCGAAAGCATGCCCTTTTCCGGGTGGTTCCACCGGATCAGCGCTTCCGCGCCGTCGACACGGCTGTCTGCCAGCCGCACTTTTGGCTGAAGATAGACTTCAAACGAGCCGTTGCGCAGCGAGGAAGGCATATCGTTGATCAGGTCGCGCTCCAGCTTTTGCTGCTGCCATTTTTCTGCGCGGTAGAACGAGCACAGCTGGCCGTCGCGGTATTTGCGGGCCAGGTTGGCGTTGTCCTCCATCCAGGTGACGGTGCGGCTGCTGTCCTGGATCGGATAGGCGCCGAAGCGCAGCTCGAGCCGATAGCTGCCGTTGCCCAGCTTGTCATAGGCTTCTATCTGCTGCTTGAGCTCTGCCAGACGGCGGACGATCTCGTCGCGCGCCTGTGTGTGCAGCAGGATGTAGAACAGGTCGGCGGAGCTGCGCGCCGTGAGTTCATCCGGCTGCATCCAGCGGCTGATCTGCGCGAAGATGTGCCGGAGCACGTCGTCGCCCGCCTGTACACCGTAGATATTATTGAGGAAGGTAAAGTCCGCCACGTCGAGCGATACCATTGTATAGCCGCTGTCGCGGCGCAGCACATGCGCGGCCTCCAGCCGGAAGCGCAGGTTGTTCCAGCCGCCGGTTACCTCGTCCGTGAACGCGATATCTGTCAGCCGTTTGGTATACCGGCGCTGCAGGACAACAAGGAAAATGCTGCACCCGCCAAGCAGCAGAACGGTGACCAGCGTTAAGATCAGGTTCTGCGTGGTGAGGTCCTCGATGCCCGCGTCGAGCACATCCGCCGGTATCACAGTAAATACGCACCAGTCGGAAAAGGACAGCGGCTCGTAACTGAGCAGCAGGCTTTCGCCTGTGCGTGAGGGGAAGGATAAGGTGCCGCTCTGCCTGTGCTGGAGATCCTCCCGCATCTTTTCGAACTCCTGCGGCACGTCAGCATATTGCGTCCCTTCATAGGACGAGACAATCTCATCAAAGAAGTTCTGCTCGGTCTGTGAGGTGATAACGGTGCCCGTCTGAGTAATGACAAGCGTCAGCGCCTGCCCGTCAAAGTTGTTGTCGCTGAGCAGCTCCTTGAGCAGATCGTTTTCCTTCACGCCGATGATAACCGATCGATCCGCGTCCATCTGGCCGGCCGTGAAGTAGACCACGGTGCTTTCTCCCGGGATCGCGATCAGCTGCGCCTTGCCCTGCCGCAGCAGCTCCCGGTCCAGCGCATACTGCTCCCCATAGTGCAGCCAAAGCCACTGTTCCGCCTGGTCAAAATCATTGACCATATGCAGGCTGCTGAAATTGGAAAACGCTGTCTGGTCCGCGAGATAGGGCTCCCGCTCGCCCGGCGCGACATCCAGCGCACCGTTTCGGATCAGCCGCAGCATTTCCAGCGATTTCTGGATCTGGGTCTCGATATGTTCATGGAGCTGATAGGTCACGTCGATCAGATACTGTTCTGTACGCTCGCGGGACTGCTCGTAAATGTGCATGGAATTGACGATGAATACCCCGGACAGAGCCAGAATGATTACGCTGAACAGCCCCCCCATAAGCCGGTTGCGCCGGCGTTTTGCAAGTTTTGATTCCATAGCTTTCTCCTACTGCCGAGATTCCGGCCCGGTCATCCTGCTCCGTTGCCGCCTGCTTTCTGGTTGGCACCCAGGCTGTCAATAATAGTGATCACCAGGCCGCGGATGCTGTTTTCTGTCGTCCGGTAAGGCGCGATGCGCAGCGTATAGCAGCGGCCGTTCATGGCGATTACCTCGCGGTCGATGGAGACCAGGCTCTTGAGAACCTTTTTCGCATCGCTTTCGATCTCCTCATCCGGGAAGCTGTGTGCAAAAATCTGGATGGGGCGGCCGATATCGTGTTCCATCAGCTGGAATTCGCGTCCCACGTATTCCGTGAACTTCCGGATGTTAAGGTTGCTGTCCACGAAAAGGATGCCGATCATTGTGGAGGACAGGAAGTTTGACAGGTCGTTCGTCATCATGGTCAGCTCGTCCAGCTTGAGCTGGTGCTCGGTGTTGACCGTGTACAGTTCCTCGTTGACCGACTGCAGTTCCTCTGTGGAGCTTTGCAGCTCCTCGTTTGCCGTCAAAAGCTCCTCGTTTGCCGCCTGCAGCTCCCCATTGACGGTTTCCAGACGCTGAATGGTTGCGCGCAGATCGCTTTGCGACATCTGGAACTCCCGCTCCAGCTCAGCGATGCGCCGCGCGGCAGTGGCGTCAATATCGTATTTCTCCCGGATGCCTCCGGTTTCCGCCTTTCGGTCCTCCAGAAACAGGACGGCCGTCAGCTTGTTTTGTTCCTCGTTTTCCGTATCCGGCACCGGCTGCACGACCAGATCGATCGTCCGGCGCTCGCTGCCGCAGTCCACCACCACATCCGTATAGGTGACCGGGCTGTGCTCCAGCCGGCTGCGGCTGAGCGCGGTGGTGGCGACAAGGCTGAGGTCCTTATGCAGCATGCTGAAAAAGTTCAGGGTGGCCTTGCCGGGCGCAATGGTCAGATAATCTGCGTAATTCCCAAAGAAATGAAGGACTGTGTCGTCCTCATCCAGGACAACAGAGGCCGGCATGAATTTTTCCATGCACTTGAGATAGAGGCTTTCCGCCGTGCTGTTTTCCGGCTGCCCGATTGCGGTGCTGGGGCTGCGCAGCGACAGCGCATGGATGTTGGGAATGGTGAACGTCGGCGGGGCGAGGTCCTCCACCTTGCCTTCGCCTTTGTGGATATAGATCTTTTCCGCGCTGCAGACCGGCTTGAACAGGCTGACGTATTCGCCGGCGGTTTCGCTCTTGCCGAGGAACAGGCCGGACAGGGTCTTCGCGGACTGCCGGATCGCCCAATCGCCCGCCTGATGTCCCAGCGTGTCGTTTACCTGCTTGAAATGATCCAAATCGATGATGAACAGGGCGCAGGTTTGCTCTGCCGTCATTTCTTTCAGCCGCGCGCTGATATAGCTTTCGGCTGTCTGGCGGTTCAAAAGGCCGGACAGCGCATCTTTGGAAGCCCGCTCCTGAAGCTCCTGGAACTGGTGGCGCAGCGTATTGGTATCCAGCGCAGCTGTTTCCTTTTCCTGCATATTTTATCCCCTTTGCGTTTCTCTGTTTTAGGGGTCATCGGTGTATTCTGCGGCCCGGGCAGAAAGAAACCTGCAGCCGCAGTTTGCTTTTCAGACCTCGTGGGCGGGGCGGGAGGTGTGGCTGCCGCGCCCCATCGCAGGCCGGTCCCGCTTACGGGATCAGTCGTTATTATGATGTCCCGGCGAAATATCCGGCGCCCGGAACTGCGGGATGATCTGTTTCGCCGCCTCTCCGGCCGGAATGGGATGGGAAAAGTAAAAACCCTGCAAAACATCGCAGTGAAGCTGCTGCAGCATTTCAGCCTGCGCCTCTTGCTCTACGCCTTCCGCCAGAATGGTCAGCCCCAGATCATGTCCGGCCCGGATCATGGCGTCCAGAATGGAGCGGCCCTGCTTGGTGCCGATATTTTCCACAAGATATTTATCCAGCTTGAGCCCATCCATCGTGCTTTCCTGCAAATCATGGAACGAGGAAAATCCCACGCCGAAGTCATCGAATATGACGCGCACGCCGAATGCGCGCATGGCTTTGATGTGTTCCGCCATCTGTACCTGATCGCGGCTTTTTTCGCTTTCCGTTACTTCAAAAATCAGAAGCTCGCGGATGAAGCGGTGGCGGGCGATGATGCCCTGGCATTTTTCTACGAAATCCGGTGCGGTGATCGTGCTGCGGGCAAAGTTGCAGGAAATGAAGAAGTCCCGCACTCCGTTCCGGTCGAGCATCTCCAGAAAAGCGCAGACCTTTTCCAGACAGTAATAATCCAGACGGCTGACAAGCCCCTCGCGCTCCATGAGCGGCACGAACTGCGCCGGCGGCAGCAGGCCCTTTTGGGCGTGCTTCCATCGTGTGAGCATCTCGCCGCCTACCACGTTCCGGTGGGCGGCGCTGACATAGAACTGCAGGTAGATCTGGAACTGCTCCTGCTGAAAGCCGTTGTCGATGTCCGCAATCAGCTGCCGCTCCTCTTCGAAGGCGCGGCGCAGGCCTGCCGAGCAGACCAGACAGTCTTTCCCCTCGCGGCAGGCTTTGTGCGCGCATTGCTCCGCGATAAACAGGATGCGGGACAGATCGTGGTCGCCTGCCTGCAGCGGATAAACGCCGGCTGCCATGTCGGATGCGCAGCCCGCATCCTTTGCAAAGGAACGGATCTGCTCGATCGCGGCCCGGCAGCGCTTCTCTGCGGCGCGCAGGCTCCCTGCGGTCATCAGTGCGGCAAGGCCGCCCCCGGATGCCCGGCACACGATCCCGTCCGCACCGAGCTGCCGGTTCAGTACTTCCGCTGCATGGTGCTGCAGGGCATTTGCTGCTTCTGGACCGTCCCGCCATTCCACATGAGACAGATTGAGATGGAAATAGCTGATATAGTACAAGGCGCGGTTGTTGTCGTTGACCAGTGCGGGAAAGCGGCGCAGCAGATATTCCTGCACATACAGGCCGGTATCCGGGTCGCGCAGGCGGTTTGCCGCCGCCAGACGGAGTTTTGCGCGGAAACGCCGATACATCAGTGCAAGCGCCGCAAGCAGCGCGCAAACCGCGAGCCCCAGCCCCGCAGTCAATGGAAGCAGGCTGTTTTGCTGTGGGCTTTGCTGCATGGTATGCAGCACGCTGCCGGTCCAGGCAGCCTGCTCCACGCCGGACAGATAGCCGCGCAGCGCCTCCGCCAGCGGCTCGGGCGCGACGTTTGTCAGGACAAGGCAGTATTCGGTTTCCTCCCCGTCTGCCTCGGCGCGGAAAAGCGGGATCTGCTCCCCCTGGATTTCCCCATCCACGCAGCCGGAGACGATATCGACCTGCCGGTTCTGCGCCAGTTCCCCCCGCCGGTCGTCTTCCCCGGGCTGGAAATACTGCAGCTCATAGCCGGCCTCCTGCGCGAACTGCTCCAGAAACGCCGGGATCACGCCCTGATAGGTGCCGCTCTCCGCATCGTAGTACTCAAGCGGATAGAGATCCGGGTTTCCCGCCACATAGATCAGGCCCGCTGTACTCAAATCGCGTCCTCCTGCGCCGGATTACGCTGGAACAGCGTCAGGTTCTGCGCCGGGGACTCTCCGGTCAGCTCTGCGGCCTTCTGTTCCATGCGGTCTGCGGCCTTGGAAAACTCCTGCAGGGTCTGCTGCAGATAGCGCCGCAGATCGGCGATCTTGGCCTGATATCTGTCCAGCTCGGCCATTTCGGCGGACAGGGTTTTGCGCACTGCCTCCTGCGCAGCCTGCTCCCGCGCCTGCGTCTCCATTCTCATGCGCTCCGCGCAGGCCTGCGCCTCCAGCAGCGCATCGGAAATCCGGTCCTGCTTGGCGCGCAGCGCGGAAAGCTCCGCCTGCGATTGGCGGAGTACAGCTTCAAGCTCCTCGATCCGCGTCTGGTATTGCTGGGAAAGCTGCTCCAGCTGTGTGTTCTTTTCCAGCAGCTTTTTGGAGAAGGTTTCCTCCTGCTCGGCGATATACTGGAAAATACTTTCTTTTTTGTAGCCCCAAAGGCCCTTTTTCAGTTCTTCGATCCGCATAAAATACCCCTCCTCAGTGTTCACTTGAATTCGATTTTCTGCCGCTCGATCTTGCCCCAGTCGTCTTTCTTCTGCCGGTAGCCGATCAGTGCAGTGATGCGCACCCATGCCAGGATAAACCGCAGGCAGGACAGCTCGACCACGCACAGGCCGAGCGCTTTGCACACATCGGTCAGATGCAGATTCATATCCACGGTGTGTATCCGGGCGAAAAACGCCGAAAGCGAGAGAACCGCGGAATAGACCACATAAATGCCGAAAAACAGGATCATGAACGGCACATTGATCAGGTCGACGGCAAATGCCAGCAGGGTGGCGAAAATGCCGAAAATCTCAATATAGGGGGAATACAGCTCATAGATCAGGAAATAGAAATAGGAGATAAAGCTGACTGCGCCGTATTTCGGGTTTGCGAGGATGTTGCGGTGCTTCATCATGCTCTGGAACAGGCCGATGTGCCAGCGGCGGCGCTGCTTGCAGAGGTCGCGCAGCCGCTCGGGCACCTGCGTCCAGCAGATCGCATCCGTCGCATAGCGGATCCGGTAGGGGAGGTTGTGCTCGCGGCAGAATACATGCAGCTTGACGACCAGCTCCATATCCTCGCCCATCGTGTTATGGTCATAGCCGCCCGCGTCGATCACCAGATTTTTTTGGAACAGGCCGAACGCGCCGGAGATAATGATGTTGCCGTTGAATTGATCGAACAGGATGCGCGATGCCAGAAAGGAACGGTCGTATTCGAGCACCTGCATGCAGGCGATCAGATTGTCCGGCATACGGTAGCGGATCACATGGCCCTGCTCGATCTCCGCGCCGTTGCAGGGGCGGACCGTGCCGCCGACGGCGATAACGTGGTCGCTTTCCAGGATGGGGCGCACGATCTTTTCCAGCGAGTCGCTTTGCAGCACGGAGTCTGCGTCGATGCACAGGAAATACGGGAAGTTGGATGCGTTGATGCCCATGTTCAGCGCGTCCGCTTTACCGCCGTTGCGCTTGCGGATCAGCGTGATCGGGACCTTGTGGCTGCGGGTTTCATAGACCGCTTCCTGCGGCTGGCAGTGGATGCGCCGCTGGATCGGACGGTCGATCTTGCGCATGCCGAACGACTGCTGGACCACGCGGCTGGTTTCGTCGGAGGAGCCGTCGTCGACGACAATGATCTCGTACAGCTTATAATCGAGCGCGAGCAGCGACCGGATGGTCGCTTCGATCGTCACCGCTTCGTTATAAGCGGGCACGATGACGGACACCGGCACATAATATTCATTGGATAATTCGTTTTTGAGCGCATTGCGCCGCTTGGCTGCATATAGTGTGGACGTGCCTACCGTGACCGACAGGAACAGGAAGCTCGCATATCCCACCATGTAGAGGATGAAAAAACATTCGACACAATACAGGAAGAATTGGATAAAGTCCCTCATACGCCTGCCCGCTCCTTTTCTTCCATCAGTTTCCGGCTTTCCATTTGATAGGTGAGCATCTCTCTTGCATAGCGGTCGTTTTCGCCGATATGGACGACGAGATCCTCGTATGACAGATCCCGCCCCTCGAGACTGGAGGCGGCATTGTACCGCACATACCAGTTTGCACTGTGCATGGCCTCTGCCAGCGCCGCCGTGATATCCTCGCCCGGATAAGCGGACAGTGCGCTTGCGCTGACCGCGGCATACTCCCAGTGCGCCGGGTCGGCGTCGCTGACAAAACGCAGCAGGATCCCTTTGGCATCGGGCGACGGATAGCGCCCGAAATAGCGTATTGCGGACAGGCGCAGCTCCTTATCCCGCTTTTCGTCCAGCAGGATGCGCAGCATCTGCGCCCCGTAATCGCCGCTGCAAAAGCGTATGTAGTCCAGCAGAGCGCGCTGCATGGTTGCGGAGAACCGGTCGAAACGGGCCCAGATCAGCCGAATCAGCTCACGCGGATCGCCGGAGAAGGAGAGCAGCGTTTCCACCAGCACTTTGGCATGCAGGAAGCTGCTCTGCCGGTCGCATCGGAGCAGGGTATCCGTGATCGTCTCCGCACTGCCGAACATGCAAAGCGCCTTGAGTGCATTGACGCGGCAGTACAGGCTGTCTTTCTCGATGAACGCAACGACGATGCGCTGGATCTCATCCATCGGCATTTGGCGCAGGATGCGGTGCTGCGCCAGAAAATAGCAGAAGTATGCGGCCTGCGTGCTTTCCCGCCGCCGGTAAACCGTTGCCAGATACAGGACCGACGGCTCGATCTGGCGGAGGTAGCTTTCGACCAGCGCATCCTGATGAGGGAGCTGCTCCAGAACGCGGTCAAATGCGAGCAGGTTGCTCACGCGGGAAAGCCGCCGGTTGATGGCGGACAGATGGCGCGTTTCCACGGGCTGGCCTGCGCGCACCCGCTCGAGCTGCTCGTCAACCATTTCGCAGAGCCTTGCCGCTTTGCGCTCCGAACGGAGGTCGCCCGCCCGCAGGTAAAGGCTGAAAATAATGTTGAAAGCCAGCATGCTCAGGCATACTGCGCCGTAAAAATATAAAATCACTTCGCTGCCCAAGCTGCCACTCTCCTTTCTATGGACGCTATGAAGCGGCCCAATATTCTTTCAGCATATAGTAGGACTGTTTCAGCCGCTCATGGCTGGTCACCTCTTTCCCCCAGCCCTCCAGCGGGAAAGACGCCATCCGGATTCGGCCCTGCGAGGCGCCTTCGAGCGCGACGCCGACATACATTTCGTCGATCGAAATAAACTCCACGCCATAGTGCTCATAATAATCATCGTGGATCATCATTTCAGACGGGTTGCCGAAGTTGAGCAGCTGCCAGGGGATCCGGATCTCCACGCCGTTTTCCGTAAAGCAGAAATCCGCGAGCGAGTTGAACGACGCATCCTCCGGATTGGCATTGCCGTAAAGCAGCTTGCCGGTCTCGTACACCTCGGAGCTGGCCTGCCAGTTGCCGGTCAGCAGGGGCGTTGCCGTCTGCAGCATCAGATCAATATACCGGAACGCCGGGGAATCCGGGTCGGGGACGTCGAGATAGGCGTCCTCGTCCTCCGTCTCGTGCATGAACATGGCGCGCATGACCTCGTACCGTTCCTGCACCACGACGCGGCTGTTGTCCCTGCCGTTGATGCGGATGACAAAATCGCAGGGCCGGTCAAAGGTGATGCCGTAGTTTTCACAGTACGTACTGCCGCTTTTGGGCGTGGTGTCGATCGGGATATACAGCGTATCCGTCTCCGGATCGTACCCGGCCTGCTCGGCATAGAAATAGATGAACTTCTCATCATATTTCATGGACAGGCTCCCGCCGGACTGGGAAAGCACGATATCATCCTCGCCCCATTCTGATACATCTCCATCCACATAGCAGATGCTTTCGGTCTCGCCGGGGTCAAAAGAGAGCAGGCCGAAATACTGCTCATTGGTCTGGTAATCGCTCCAATACGGGGTTTTGTCCAGATCCACCGCGTGCATGGTGTTCCAGGTGCGCTTGAACCATTCGTCCTGCCAGGTGAACACGCAGCTTCCGGCGCTGCCGGCCGCCATGATGTCCTCATAGCAGGAGATGATCGCCTCGCCCTGCTCCTGCTCGCTCATATGGCCCTGGTTGCGGTTGGTGTTGATGTCCCGCTGCGCCATGCCGCGGCCGGTCGATACCCCGTATTCGGAAATGACCACCGGGATGGTATGATGGCGGTTGAGCATTTTCAGGTAGGCGTAATAGGTGTTGACGCGCCCGGTGCTGTCGTAGTAATCCTCCTGCTCGTTGCCGCTCAGGGCTGTTTTGTAGGAAACGCCGTTGCTGTGATATATGGTCATATTGTTCTGCTCGTCGTCCCAAAGCGGATCGGTATCCTGTATCTCTACAGGATTGAGCACATAATTCATATAGTCCGGGTAATAGGGATACACATGGTAGGACGCAAAATGCCCGGACAGGAATGCATCAGTCGTCTTGATATGCTCCACATCGACCTGCGCACACTTCATGAAAAAGTTGGTGATCGCAGCCGGATACAGGAACGGATCGGTCGTGGGCCAGTTGGAAAACGCCACCAGACGCTGCTGCTTGTAGCGTTCGGTTTCGTATTCGATGATTTTGTCGCCCACCTGGCAGAGCATCGCTTCAAAGGGGGTGGCGTCTGCGGTGGTGTACATATATGTGCCGCTGTAGCTGGCCCGCTCCGGATATTTTTCGTTGGTGTAGGCGACGGTCACGTCCTCCCATTCCACGCCTAGGATATAACCGATCACCCACGGGGATACATCCTTGCGGTAGCTGCCCGAGCCAAGGCCGTAGCCGAGGGACAGGCTTTTCTTCCCGTGCAGGATATCGACCACGGTGCGGCAGTCATCCAGAAGGGTTTGGAGGAAGTCGTCGTCATAGGCGTCACGGTGGGAGTTCTGCGTGTAATCATTGACCCACACGCCGTGGATCAGCCAGAGCGGCTCCAGCCCCTGCTGCACGCGGCCTGTATTATACTCATAAAAGGCATTGTAAAAATCATCGTGCAGGATGGTATAAACGCGGATGGTATTCGCGCCCATCTCCTGAATCCAGCCGAACCAGCGCAGGTAGGTTTGCTTGTCGATCGCATAGTCCGTGGCCCACTCGCCCGGGATACCCACGCCGAGGTTGACCCCGCGGATCTCAAAGGGCTCGTACTGCCCGTCCCGCTCCATATAGATGGTATCCGCATCGGTTTTCATAAAGGTAGTGACCTCTTGGTCCGGATGCAGGTCAATATAGATCCCCAGATGGTAATAGGCATAGTTGGCCACAAAAAGGCAGAGAAATACGGCGCATGCCGCTATAATGAATTTTTTCACGGCTACCCGTTTCCTCCCTCATGGTCAGTGGTTGAATTTCTTGTTTTTCGAAGGATGGCTGTATTGCTGCAGGATGTCGATATGCCGGTCCATCCAATGGCCGCGCTCCAGACAGAAGTCCTTCAGCTGCGATACAGCCTGCTCATAGCTGTCCGGGTTCCGGCTGTCCGGATCAAGGGGACGATACTCCTCAAAAGAGTATCCCCAGACCTCGAAATTGCGCTCCACCGCATCCCCCAGAAACGCGGCGGTCTGATCGATATAATCGGAAATATATTCGTCGCTCAGCCAGGTTTCCCGCAGGTCGTGATAGCGGTCGATGATCCGCTCGATGAAGTCCTCATCTTTGGCCAGCATGAAATACCATACGGTTTGCTGCAGCTCAAAGTGATGCGGCAGCGTGGTCGGATGGCTGTAGTTATCGCAGGCGGAGTTAAAATCCCAGACACACATCCGGTATTTGCCGCCGATATCCTTATACAGATAGGTGGAAAGCGAGCCGGCGTCGTAGTTTGTGGTAAACTCGTTGATGATAAAATAATCCACAAAGGAATCCACGTCGATCCAGTTTTTATATCCGTAATTGTTCGTATCGTAGTCAAAGGAATAAAGGGCTTTTTCGAAATCGGACAGCTCCTGCTCGATCGCATCGGCCAGCTCCGGCGTCAGGTCGCCTGCGCGCGGATATTCGATGTTGAGCTTGAGATTGTGCAGATCCCCGATGCGGTAAGTGTAATAGGTGAAATTATAAATGTTCTTCAGCTCATTTATGCTGCCGCGGTCCATTCGAAGGACATAACCGGTTTTGTTGGTCTGGTCGATGGGTTCGGAGATATCAACGCGGGAATCCACGCCGTTTGTGATCGTTTCGGTCATGACATAGAGCCCGCGGTACTCGCCGTTTATGATAACCTCGCAAAACCGGACGTTGGGGGCGTAATCCATGATCTCGCCGGCAATGTTGTACCACATATAATTGCGCATCAGGCTTTTGTCCAGATACGGCCCGTGCAGCGCCCATTCGTAATGCGGGGCCATGCCCATGACTTCGTGGTCGGCATAGCTGCCGTCCTCCTCGGTAAAGCGCAGCAGATATCCCAGCTTGTCAAAATACCGCGAGGAGTTGCCGCGCACGCGGATCAGGCCCGCGCTTTCCAGATCGGGCGTATCCGAGGGGTGGTGGTTGCGGGATTCGTCATCCAGAATGGATATGTGGACCGGCAGCATGGTGGAACCGTCCGCCGTGGTGGTAAAAGTAGCTTCACCGTCGTAGGACTCGTCCAGCGGGACGCCGGGGATCGCCGCTCCGCCGGTATCAATGATGACCAGCGGCAGATGGGTGCACAGCTCGCTGCCGTCGCAGCTGCATCCGGCGTCCGGCTGCCGTCCGGTCAGATGCTGATGGACCCGGTTTTCGCTGTTTTCCTGGTCTGCTGCTGTGGCTGCAAAAGAGCAGAAGAGCATCAATGCCGTCATGGCGATCCCGATTATTTTATATCGCATTGCGCCCTCCTTTTGTGCGTTTTTGGCCGGAGCAGATTAGCTGTTGACCTCATCGCTCTGCATCACAATGTTAAAATATTCGATATTGCCGATCTCATAGATCGCATCCGTAATGCTTTTCTGGCCGACCGGCTGCCTGCGGGTATCCAGATAGCGCGCGTTCAGTTCATAAATAAATTCGATGCTGGTCTCTGTGGTGTTTTTGACCCGGAGGATCGCCTTGCGCGCATAATGCTGAAAGATCAGCGCTTCGATCCGCTCTTCATTGACCCTGGCTGCGCGCACGATCAGCAGGGCGCGGTTGTCGTTTCGGATGCGTCCGAACAGCAGCAGCACCACAAAGACCGCCGCGCTGCCGGCGCCCGCAACCAGATAGTCACCCGCGCCGCAGCAGATGCCCACCACAATAGCCCAGAAAATATAGACGGTGTCGCGCGAGTCCTTGATCGCCGTGCGGAAACGGACGATGGACAGCGCGCCGACCATGCCGAGTGACAATGCGATGTTGTTGCCGATGACGATCATAACCGTGGTCGTAATGACCGTGAGCGCCACCAGCGACACGTTGAATTTCCGGCTGTATATGCTCCCGCTGTGGGACAGGCGGTAGGAAAGAAAAATGAATCCGCCGATCACAACCGAGACCGCGAGCCGCAGAAGGATGGATTCTGCGGTGAGCTCGCCGGTGGATTCCAGCAGCTGCATTAAATATTCTCTCATTGGTTTGGTATTCTCCCCTTTATTTTGTATTGATGCATGTGCAGATCAGGAAGCGGATTTTGCCCTGCCAATGCGGCGCAAGATGGCCGAGCCGGAGGGCATTCGTTTTAGGCTGCTAACCGCATCGCAGGCGCGGTTAACGGGGCTGTATTTCCCGATCTGTTTTTCGTTATTTTTCGCGCCTCGCTTTTTGGCGAGACTTCCGGTTTGTTGCTTTATGCAAAATACAGACCGAATTTATATTTTGTAGAATAAAATGTCTGTAAAAACCATATATTGTTATTCAATTTTACCATAAATATATCCATATCTCAATACCGGGATGAAGGATAAAATATGGAGAAATTAGATAAATATATTAAAAAGATTTATAAAATGCATGGAATAATGGATTTAATGCGGTTTGGAAGAAAAAATGATGAAAACAGATAAAATGAAGATTTCGAATATTTTATTTCAGGATTGGAGGGCGATTTTCCGGCAGGCAGAATGCCGATTTTGTTACTTGATTGCAGCGGAAAAAGTACCGGGTACAGCGCAGTGCTGCGCCGCACCCGGACCGGTTTAATTATTTCTGAAGATAAAGCAGCGTCCTTTCCCGCGCCGCTTGGCTTCGTACAGCGCCTGATCTGCCTGCTCATAGAGCTGCTTGTATGCGATCGAGGTGTCCGCTGCCCGGCAGATGCCGATGCTGCAGCAGGCTTTCACCGGCGCATCCCGCCAGCGCAGGTCGGAAAGCGCGCGTATCAGCTGCTGCCCTGCCTGCTCCGCTGTTTCAGCCGATGTGCCGCACAGCGCGACTGCAAACTCATCGCCGCCGACACGCCCGATCCCGGCGGCATCGGGGAATGCGGCGTGCAGCGCTTCCGCTGTCTGCTCGATCACATAGTCGCCGCAGAGATGCCCAAACCGGTCGTTGACGGTTTTGAAGTCATCCAGATCGATCAGCAGAAGCAAGACCGCTTCGCCTGAAGCGGCGTTTTTCAGAGCAAGCTCGATACAGTTCTGAAAGGCGACCTTGTTGAGCAGGCCGGTCAGGGGATCCTTTTGCGCCATTGCATGCAGCTGAGCGTTTGCGTGGCTGAGCGCCCGGCGTTGGGAAATCATGATGACCATATTGTGCGTGTCTGTCAGGGAGACGGCCAGAGCGACAATCGTGCTGAATGTCAGGTTGATTATGTCGCCGTCTGTCAGATTTGGATAGGATAAAGCCAAAAACAATATATATGCAATGCCGTAGGAAGTGATGCTGAATGATGCAGGCATATGGATGAACACTGCCAGCGCGAGAACCGCGGTCAGGAAAATACCGGTGCCGCTGAAAGGGCTCCGCATCAGGTCGTAGGCGTTGATCAGGGCGTGCCATATGAAGAAAAACAGCACAGAGCCGTACTGCACGGCCCATTTTGCTTTCACAGCTGACCGGCGCAATATTTTATCCAGCACGAGATAAAGGGCGGCAGCGGCGATCAGGGCGCAGTAAAACCCGAAGTAAATACGGTTATTGACCGATTGCAAGCCGGATTTTGACCAGAAAAGCACCCGGACGATGTTGAATAGCTCCATGACAAAGATCATGAGGCAGATAATAAAAAGCGAGCGCCGGTTTTTTTGCAGGGTGTCCTGCCAGTATTCAGTCCTGAGCGCTTCCGGAACGGAGAGAAATTTTAGCAGGGTTTGTTTTACAGCCTGTTTCATTGTGGATCTCCTCCTTCGGCGGGCCGCCCGTGTTTCTGCGGTGCAAAGCGCTTTTCGCAGCGCAGTTACAGAGCAGGCAGCGGCAGTTTGACATAATCAAGATTTCGACTGGATTGCGGACAGGGGAGCTGTGCACAGGGCTGGCTCCGCTGATTACAGAATAACTATACTGCGATCCGGTGTGGATGTGGGACGAGAATGCAGAATTTGCACTTTTCCGCGCAGAATTCGTCATTGTTCGACGCATCGGCACTGATCCATTCGTCACATGTTGCCGGGCCGAAGCGTGCTTGACGGATCGGCGGTTTCGTGGTATCGTCAAAATATATTCGCATCTAATATCGAATGATGCAGGATGAGGATATGAATAACATAAATTTAGGATATTGACCGGAGGGAAAAGGCTTGTGATGCTGAAAATTGCCGTCTGCGATGATGAACCGGCGCACTTGGAGAAGACCACGGAGCTGCTGGGCGCGTATTTCCGCGCGCATCCGGCGCTGACGGGCGAGATATTCCGGTTCTCAAACGGGCGTGTCCTGCTCGCCGAGGCGGAGAAGCGGGGCGGATTTGACGTATATATTCTGGATATTATCATGCCGGAGATCAACGGCATCCAGACTGCCCAACGGCTGCGGGAGATGGGGGACGGCGGCGAGATCATCTATCTGACCACCTCCAGTGACTTTGCAGTGGACAGCTATGCGGTACGGGCGTTTTTTTACCTAATCAAGCCGGTAACCGCAGAAAAGCTGTGCCGCCTGCTGGATGAGGCGGTGGAAAAACGCCGGCGGCGGCAGGCAAAAGGGGTTTTGGTGGATACGGCGGCCGGGGCACGGCGTATTCTGCTGGATCATATCCTGTATGTTGAGCGGGTGGGGCGGCGTATGCGGTATTACTGCACAGACGGGCCGGTGGACAGCCGGACCATCCGCTGCGCGTTCCGGGATGCGGTCCGGCCGCTTCTGGAGGACAGGCGGTTCTGCCTGTGCGGCGCCAGCTTTCTGGTCAATCTGGAGCATGTGACCGGGGTCGACGGGCGGGAAGCCGTTTTGGACAACGGGGAACGGCTGGCTCTGCCCCGCAGCGCCGCAACGTTCAAAGACGACTGGGGAAAGTTCTGGCTGGAGGAAGGCGCGGTATGTCCGATCGGGTAAGACTGTTTGCGATGCTTTATATGACAGCGTCCGGTATCTTGCTGTTCGCAACAATGGTGGAGAGCCGGTTTTCCCTGCGCCGCACGGTGGCGATTGTTTGCGGGGCGGCTGTTGTGATGGAAACGGTGGTCGCCGCCGTTTTCCGTGCCGCAGGGATGGATGCCCTGATGTACCTCTATTCGCTGATCGTTCATATGCCATGTCTGCTGCTGTTCATCTGCATCAGCCGGCACAGGGGATGGCGGGTGGTGTTCCAGCTGTTGACATCTATTGTATTCTGCGGGTTGATTCATCAGATCGGCGGCGTGGCCTACTATGTGGCAGGGCAGAGGTTCTGGGTGCTGGTCGTTGCGTATCTTCTGGCGACAGCCGCCCTTTTCTGGGTGTTGGTGCGCTGGCTGAACCCGCTCTTCCGGCAGGTGTTCGTCCGGCTGCAGCACGGCTGGTGGCTGATGTGCCTGATGATGGCTGCTTATTATGGGATCACCATTTACCTCATCCCAGGCTATGTGGGCGATTCGCTCGTCAGCACGGTGCTTAAGCCCGCTTTTTCCCTTTTGATGGTGGGCTTTTATACAGCGCTGCTGTTCCTGTTTTCCCTCGTCCTGCGGGAGTGTTCGGGGCCGGTGAAAACAACCACTCCAGGTCCATCGAAAACAACCAATTTCAGTCCAATAAAAACA